>DYDL01000029.1 GCA_020717925.1 Desulfocapsa sp. | reverse complement strand
ACCTGCGTGCTTATCCAGCCCGCCCAGGCCGGGCAAAGGGTTTTGGATTTTGTCAGCCAACGTTTCACCTACCTGAGCCGACAGGCATGGCAGGCGGAACTTTTGGCAGGCCGCTTCCTGCTTAACCAAAGCAGAGCCCAAGCCGGGAACATCCTGGCAACTGGCGACCAACTGGTCTACCTGATGCCCGCCCTGATCGAGCCGCCGGTTGCCCGCGACTATGAGGTGCTGCATGAGGATGAAGAGCTGCTGGTGATCAACAAGCCCGCCCCCCTGCCCTGCCACCCGGGCGGACGTTTCTTCAGACATACCCTCTGGGCCCTGCTCAAGGAAGAGCACGGCCTAAAAACCCCCAGATTCATCAACCGGTTGGATCGGGAGACCTCCGGCCTCGTGCTGGTAGCCAAGAATCTGGCAGCGGCCCGCCACTGCCAGGCACAGTTTGCCGAACGCCAGGTCACCAAGGTCTATCTGGTGGTGGTGGAAGGGAATTTCCCTGAGACGCCCCGCGAAATTGAGGCCGCCGGTTGGCTGGGGAGTGACCCGGGCAGCGCGATTCGCAAGAAGCAGCGCCTTTATCTTGAGAAAAACGAGGCCTCGCCAGGGGCGGCACCGGTGCGTACCACCTTTAGGCGGCTCACCAGCGCCAGCAACCACCACCTGAGCCTGCTGGAAGCGCGACCGCACACCGGCCGTTGCCATCAAATCCGGGCTACCCTGTTGTCCCTGGGCTTTCCTGTGGTGGGCGACAAACTCTATGGCATGGACGAGCAACTCTTCCTGCGTTTTCAGGAAGACCGCTTAAGCGTGGCTGACCACACCCTGCTCCGCCTCCCCCGCCAGGCCCTGCACGCGGCAAGGCTGCGCTTCCGCCATCCGACTACCGGCAAAGAACTAGAAATTTGCGCCCCCATGCCGCCGGCCTTGCAGGAATTGTTGTCAAATCGTCCGTGACAGGTGCTTAAATAAACCTACGGCTGGCAGGAAACAGGCGGCAACGCCGCGTTTTGCTGTTTCCTGCCAACCGCTTCTATTTGTCCTGGGCTTGCCTGCCAAGCCACCCTACCGGTGGTTCACCAGGTAAACAACCTTGTTATGCCTAAACTTACTCTAATTCAGCGTGCTTCAAAATGGGCAGATAAAGCATCGCCGCCCGGAAGAGGACGAGGATGATGGCGACAAGTCCAGCGGTGAGGGCAAACTCCATCCACGACGGGGTATAGGTGACCCCCTCCACCTTCTGGGAAAGGTAGACGATGTCGACCCGGTTCAAGATAACCCCGCCAATAACCAGCATCTGGGCAAAGAGGATACTGTTCTCGTCACGTTTGCCGCCCTTGGAAAGTACGAAGAGCATGACCATCGGCAGCAGCACGCCCAAGCCGATTTCAAGCAAAAAAAGCATGGAACCCCTGGTGCCGGCAAAGGCGAGTCCGAGGTTGCCCTTGACGATGATGTCACCCAAGCGCACCACGGCATAGCATGCAAGTGCCAGCGCCGTGCCACGGGCCAGCCCCTGGAGTATCTTCATGCTCACAGGGTGGCGGAAGATGCGGCCAGCGACGATAGTCTCAAAGGAGGTCATGGCAAGACCAACCGCCACGGCGGAAAGGAAGAAGTTATACGGCAGCATGGTACTCCACCAGAGATGGCTCAACTTGCCCTTCATCAACAGGAAAAGCGCGCCTAACGACGACTGGTGGAGAAAAGAGAGGGTGACCGCCATGATGACCAGGGGAATCACCACCGATTTCGCCCGCATCGCCTTGGCCAGACTTTCCTTGCCAATCCCCTCCAGAAACGATGGAGCAAACTCCAGGGCGAGCACCGTGGTGTAGATCACCACGCACCAGACCACCTCGAACATGATGGAATGTGGTTGCCACATGAAGATGGGATGCCAGAGCGAGAAGGGTTTGCCAACGTCGAAGAAGACCCCCAACGCCACGATAACATAGCCGACAAAGGCGGTTAGTACCGCGGGACGGGCCAGGGACTTGTACTGTTGAAGGTTCAGGATGTACACGGTGGCTGCGATGGTGAAGCCGCCGGCCGCGAGCGCCACACCCACCATGATGTCGGCGGCCACCCAAAGGCCCCAGGGCACATCGTCGGTTAGATTGGTCGTGGCGCCGATGCCGAAGATCAGCCGGTAGATGGCCACCACGGCAAAGAGTCCGACCACGAGTAACAGCAGGAGGGTGCCTGCCGAAAGAAACGGCTGCTTATTTTGTGTCTGCATGCTCATCGCTTATCCTCCTTGACATTATCCTCCTGGGTTCCACGGTTGCGCAGATAAGCCACACCTCCCAACAGGGCGAAAAATCCTGCCACCTTGAAGGGGATGGTGGAAAGCGGTGCCCAGGTGTAGTCCGGCAGCTTTTCCGTAGGCAGCCCCATTTTAAAGCCCAGGCTCTCGAAAGAGACGCCGGAAATATACATCCAGCTCGTGCCGCCGACCTCATCAAGCCCATAGATATGATTGACATAGCGGTCAGGGGCGTCCGCTATCCTCCTTTTCGCCTCATCCACCACCTTGTCGCGGTCACCGTAGAACATGGCTTTGGTGGGGCAAGTCTTGACGCAGGCAGGTTCCATGCCATCGGTAATGCGCTCGGAACAGAAGGAGCACTTCCGCACCCATGGTGCCCAGGAGTTCCACTCATATTTAGGAATATCAAAGGGGCAGGCGACCATGCAGTAGCGGCAACCAATGCATTTGTCAAAGTCGTAGGTCACCGGGCCATTCTCAGCCTTGTTCAGAGCCCCGACTGGACAGGCCGACACACAGGCCGGTGACTGGCAGTGCATGCACTGTTCCTTGACAAAGCTCCAGACCGGACCCTTTTCTTCATCCGACTCCACAAACCTGATCCGGGTGTAGGTATCGGAATTTAATTTTACCGGGCTGGTGAAATCGCCGTGAAAGGATGTAACTAGCCCTTTCCGTTCGTTCCATTGCTTGCAGGCCACCTGACATCCGCGGCAGCCAATGCATCGCGTTAAGTCTACCAGCACTCCCTTGGCCATCATCTCGCCCTCCTGAAACCTTTGAGAAATTGTTAATTTCAACTAAAGATTGGAAAGTCAGCCTACAAAAAAATCCTGTCAAAAAGCTGCGCCACACAACATACAAACCGCAAAAAAACCGCCTCTACCAGGGAAGAACTGTTTCCGCCATGGACCTAATAGCGGCAACGGTCTGACGAATCTCCGTTGCCGTGGTAAAATGATTTGGACTGAGGCGTATGGTACCCATCGGCACGGTGCCAAGGCTGCGATGAGCAAGGGGGGCGCAATGCAGACCGGTACGCACCTGGACCCCGTGGTTATGATTGAGGATATTGCCGACATCCTCGGGCTCCCAGCCCTTGAGGTTGAAGGAGAGGATCGGCACCCGCCCCTCGCCTGGCGGCGGACCATAGAGAGTAATCCCATCCAGTTCTTGAAGCCCCTCCCAGAGTCGGGCGAACCGCTCCATTTCCTGCTGCCTGAGCGCGGAAAGACCGGCCTCCGCGACAAAGGCAACGCCTTCCCCCAGTGAGAGGATACCCGGCACGTTGGGTGTCCCGGCCTCAAAGGCCTCTGGCCACACGAGCGGCTGCTCCTCGGCCAGGGAATTGAAACCCGTGCCGCCCTCGCGCCAAGGGCGTAGCGCGCTGATACGATCACCGATGATCAGGCCACCCGTCCCTTGCAGGCCGAAAAGGCCCTTATGGCCAGAAAAGACCAGCAGGTCGGCGTTGAATGTTTGGAAATTTATAGGGAGCAGACCGGCTGTCTGGGCAGCGTCGACCAGCAGAAAGGCGCCTCGCGCGCGCACCTGTTCACCGATGATCTCGACCGGTTGCACGGTGCCGGTAACATTGGAAGCGTGCGAGACCACGACCAGCCGGGTCTGATCATTGATACGGTGGCAGACATCGTCTGGGTCAAGTCGCCCCTCTGTGTCGCAAGGCACCACCTCTAAATTGATCCGACGGTCCCTTGCCAGACCACGAAGAGGACGAACCACCGAGTTGTGCTCCATGGCCGAGATGAGAACGTGGTCGTCCTCATTCAGGAAACCTTTGAACGCCAAATTCAGGGCATCGGTGGCACTGGGGCAGAGAATGACCCGGTTCTCGCTGGGAACGTTAAAGAATCGTGCCAGGGCGCGGCGGGTATTACTTACCACGTTCCCGGCGCGCTGGGCAAAAGCATGACCGCCGCGGCCCGGCGAGCCGCCCCCGTTATCGAGCCAGTCCCGGATGGCCGCGCGCACCCGCTTTGGCTTGGGCCAGGTTGTTGAGGCATTGTCAAGGTAGAGCACGGTTCACAGCCCGTAAAGCGATTGCGCCAGCCGCAGATAACCCTGCTGCATGCCCAGCGCATCGAGATGGAGGGTTGACCAGTCGGCGAGCATGAGTGCCTCTTCGCCCTCTCTGGTGTAAGTCTTCAAAAAACCATGGCACCGGTGGCAGACATCGATACGCCAATTCTCCTCTTCCGGTTCGAGAATGGCAAGTTGGTCATGCTCGTCGTTGCCGCAGAAGGGGCAACCGATCCGCTGGTACGCCCAGCGCAAGCCGCAACAACCGCACGCCAGCAAGCGCCGGCGCCCCGAACGCGACCGCGTCAGTTGCGCCATGGCCGGCCGCGCGCCACACAAGGGGCAATATGGATGCTCCCATTGCAAGTTCTGGCGCCATTTGTCAAAACTTTCATGCCATGGTCGCAGCACCACGGCGAGAGCCATCCAGCAAAAGAATTTAATGAAACCCTGCTCCGGATCCGCATTCTCCTGGTCAGCCGGGCCAGCAAGCTGGGTCTCAACGAGATGAGCCGCCAACTCCGGCGCCTGCCGCAACCTTTCCCGCAACTGCTCGCATTGCGCCCTGAATCCCTCCGGCAGGTCGGCAGGGGATATCCGGGCGATAAGGTGGCAAAGAACTTCACCCGCATGCACCGCGAAGGTCCGGTCGAGGTTGCTGCTCATCAAGAGCGGAATCCCCTGACTTAGGTCACCGGCATGCATGTCACACCGCGGTGCAGGAAGGGGTAACTGTACCCAATCAACCAGTGACTCCTGTACGCGTTCCTGCAACCGGGCCAATTCATCCAGATACGGATGGTCATGCAGCCAACTCGACATCATCGTCAGGCCTTCTGGACATTGACGAGACATGCTTTGGTCTCCTGAATCCAGGTGTTCGGGTCACCGGCATCAATGGTGATCAGATTGGTGCTGGCCGCCTGGCTGAGCCCCTTGTAGCCCCAGTTGTAAGGCATCCAGACGATAAACACCTCTTCGCCATTTACCTGCAGGGTCTGCATGCGTTTGGTGACCAGGCACGGTACCGTTACCTCACCCCGCGCCGACCAGACCTTGACCCGTTCCCCGGTTTTAATACTAAGTTTAGTGGCCAATTTTGCAGGGATCTCGACAAAGGTTTCCGGGACCATTTCATTCAACCAGGGGACATTCCTGGTGAACGAACCCGCACACCAGTGCTCGGCGACACTCGAGGTGCTAAGAACATAAGGGTAATCCTTAAAAGCACCAATAGGTTGTTTGGTTTTGACCCGGGGATATTTGAGGCATGGATTCGACGCCACCTTGGGGTGGAGGATGTTGCCCGTCGGGCTCTCCACTGGCTCGTAAAATTCCGGTATCGGCCCGTCGGCCGGCACCGAGGAGCTGTCACGCGGCAACCCTTCCGCCTTGGCATCAGGATCCTTATAGGTCGCGCTGATCAGGCGGGACAAACCCTCGCCGGTCATGCGGAAGGGGCGCTGGCCGTTGGGGGTATCCGGGCCATCGGTGGCAACCGGCACATCCGGCGTATCGTGACCAGCCCATTTTTTCTTCTCCTCGTCCCACCAGACGATGGGGTTTTGCTTGTCAAGGGGCTGGCCCTGGGCATCGCAGGAGGCGCGGTTATACAAGATCTTCATGTTGCCAGGCCAACTCCAGGCAAAGCCGGGATAGAAGCCGAGGCCACTCGGGTCGCTCTTGTTATCGCGGCGTTTTGCCAGATTCTTGCCGTTGCCGAAGACGCCGGCGTAAACCCAGCATCCAGACGAAGTTGAGCCATCGGCCTGGAGCTCGCCAATGCCCTTAATGGGCTCATTGGTTTTGAAATTGGTGCCGTTGATCTCCTTGAGCACGGTCTCCGCCATGTTTTCCTGCGGGTAATTCCAGATGGCCCGCTTGAAGATCTGATCTTTTTCTTCCGTGGAGGCGGCGTAAAGTTCGCGGACCTTTTTGTAGAGAAGATCGACAATCTCCAGGTCACTCTTGGCCTCGCCCGGGGGTTTGATCCCGGTGTAGCGCCACTGTACCAACCTGCCGGAGTTGGTGAGAGAGCCCTCCTTTTCCAGGAACGAGGCAGCGGGCAGGAACACCACCTCAGTGGCGATGGACTTGGGATCTACCCCTGGTTTCTCCCAGAATGCCGCGGTTTCAGTCATGAAGGGGTCCGCGACCACCAGCATTTCCAGCTTGGTTAACGCCTCGTGGACCAGGGTCAGGTTGGGGTTGGTCACCATGGGATTCTGGCCCATAACGTAGAGAACCTTCATCTTTTCTTCCAGGGCGGTCTCGAAAATCCGGAAGATGGAGTAGTTCTTCTTGGCATTCTTCCTGGCAAGCCAGCCGTAACCAAAATCGTTTTCCGCGGTGGCCAGCTCGCCGAACCAGGCCTTGAGCAGGTTCACCATGAACTTGGCCCGGAAGGTGCCGTACTTCTTGGTCCAATCCAGCAGGGTCGGTTCGTTGTGGTTGGGATAGCCCAGATACCCTGGCAAGTAGTTGAACAGCAGAGCGAAGTCAGTGGAACCTTGCACATTGGGCTCGCCGCGCAGGGCGTTGATACCGCTACCAGGTTTGCCCATATTGCCGAGAATCATCTGCAACACCCCGAAGGAGCGGATATTCTGTACCCCGACGGTGTGCTGGGTCATGCCCAAAGCGTAAAGGACCGTGCCTGGCCGGTTTTTTACCATGGTGTCGGCGATGAGTTTGATGGTCTCCTCCGGCACCCCAGAGATTTCGGAGCCGACCTTCATGGTGTACCGTTTGTAAAACGCCATGAGTTTCGTGAAAACACAGCGCGGGTCGTCAAGATTTTCTGCCCTGAGGGGCTTCTGGGTCAGGGGATCGAGCTGGTAAGACCAGGTGGAGTTGTCATACTTGAAATCAACGGCGTTATACCCGGAGAAGACGCCTTCATCGAAACCGAAATCATCGCGCAGCAAAAGCAGGGCGTTGGTGTTGAGTTTGACGTAGTCTTCGTCGTAAAGCTTGTTTTCCAGGATGTAGTTGATAATGGCGTTCAGGAAGGCGATGTCGGTGCCGGGACGGATACAGGCGTAGATGTCGGCGATACTGGAGGTGCGGGTAAAGCGCGGATCGACATGGATAACGATGGCGCCCTTCTCTTTCGCCTTCATTATCCAGCGCATGGACATGGAGTGATTTTCCGCGCAGTTGCTGCCCTCGATCAGAAAGACCTTGGCGTTTTGCAGGTCGAGCCAGTGATTCGTCATCGCACCGCGGCCAAACGAGGCGCCTAAACTGGCGACCGTTGGGCTGTGTCAGAGCCTGGCCTGATGTTCGACAAAGTCGGTCCCGAGCAGCCGGGTCATCTTCGCCATCAGGTAGCACTCTTCATTGTTGTTCTGTGCCCCGCCCATGAAGGAGATGGCATCGGTACGGTTGACCGTAAACTCCTGCTCCCCGTCCTTTTCCGTGGCGATCCAATGCTTTTCGCGGGTCTCCTTGAACTTGCCGGCCACCTTGGCGATGGCCTCGTCCCAGGAGATCGGCTGCCATTTGTCCGAGCCTGGGGCGCGGTAGAGCGGGGTCTTGATCCGCTGATCGGAATTGGGGATGGCGGCCATGGCCGAACCCTTGCTGCACAAGGCGCCCTCGTTGATGATGTGATCCGGGTCGCCTTCGAGATTGATCAGCTTGCCGTCCTTCACGTGACAAAGCATGCCGCAGCCACACGAACAGAAGGTGCATATTGAGGTGAACTCCTTGGCGTTCTTGATCCTTGATTCCTTCTTGGCCGCCGCGCTGACCTTCTTGACATCAAAGCCAAGTTCGCCCAAGGCCAGGCCAGCGCTCAACACTCCGGATGATTTAAGCAGGGATCGTCGACTCAGTTTCATGCCATGCTCCTCTTATTCGAATCTATTTAATGTCTTGAAACAAGCAGAACAAACTTGTAGGTAGATATACCTACTCGGTATCGCCTTGTCAACACACGAATAATAATGGCAACAATAATAAATAAACAAAGGGGAGAAGCGCTGAGGATTGCAAGCCGCTGTCGGACAATGACAGGCGTTGGGATGCTTGCGCCGGACAGGCGCAGGCCATGCAGTTACTTCTTGTCGTTCACTTCAGGCGGGGCAACATAGCTCTTGCTGATGGCGTATTTCACCAGTTCGGCGCTGTTCTTGATATTGAGCTTGCGCATCAGGTTGGCCCGGTGGTGTTCCACTGTGCGCCTGCTGATGGAGAGCAATGCGGCGATCTCCTTACTGGTTTCACCCTCGGCCGCCAGCTTCAGCACCTGTCGCTCCCTGATGGTCAACGCGTCGACGGACCCCTGCCGATGCTCCCGGCAGCTATTCACCCTGTCATCGGAAAAATCCTCGGCCAGAATAGGGGAAACGAAGAATTCACCGCGCATAACCTTGGCGATGGCAGGAACTAGTTCCGTGTCGGAATCCTCCTTGAGCAGATAGCCGTTGGCCCCGGCCGCCAGCGCGGAGCAAAGATACTGGTCGCTTTTGTGCATGGTCAGAATGAGGATCTTCACCTCCTGGTCAAGCTTGCGAATCTCGTTGATCGCCTCAATGCCCCGCAGGTTGGGCATGGAGATGTCGAGGAGAATCAGGTCGGGCATCTTATATTTCAGCAGGTGCAACAACTCGAGGCCGTCGCCCACCTCCCCCACCACCTCCATGCCCTCCTCCTCGTTAAGCAGGTTCCTGATTCCTGCCCTGATCAGGGCATGGTCATCGGCCAGAACGATACGACAAACCTTGCTGCTCATGCTATCTTCCCCTTGCTGTATACCGGCGCGCTAAAAGAGATGGTGGTGCCGGCGGTGGCCGTGCTTGCGATGGCGAACTCGCCCCCCAGGATGCGCACCCTTTCCGCCATAGCCGTCAACCCCATCCCGCGCTCAGCCCCCTGCCGCAGCGAGATGGCCTGAACCTCAAAACCGCGGCCATTGTCCCGCACGCTGAAGTAAACCGTGTCACCCTCATGGCGCACGCGCAGGGCAACCTGATCCGCCCCGGCATGCTTGCCTACATTGGTAAACGCCTCCTGTAGGATGCGGTAGATATTGCGTTGCGCCTCCTGGGTGAAGAGATGGTTGATGTCAGCCATCTCAATCGTGGTGCTTATGTTGTACAACTTGGAAAAATTATCAAGCAGATATTCGACCGCTGACCCGAGACCGAGATCGTCAAGCACCACCGGGCTCAAATCCCTGGAAAGACGCCGGGTGTTTTCAATGATCTCATTGATGGCGAGGCAAATGGTGTCACACTCCTGTTTCATTGGCCCGGACTCAGCGCCCTCCCTGCCAAGTTTTTTCTCAACCGACCGCACCTGCAACTTCAAAGCGGCCAAGGACTGCCCCAGCTCGTCATGGAGTTCCAAGGCGATCCGCCGCCGCTCGGATTCCTGGACGGTCAGCAAGCGACTCGAAAGGTGATGCAGGCGCTCCTCGGACTCCATGAGGGCCTCGCCACTGGCCTGCAACTCCACGGTTTTGTCATTCAGCATGCGGATCTGGCGTTTGATCGCCCCAATAATCCTGAACGAGGCCATAATAAAAATCCCGGCCGTGCCAAGCCAGATGGCCAGGATAATTTGCCAGGCATGTCGCAACGCCCCTTCAATCCGGCTGCCTTGCTCGTGCAGGAAGTCCTCGGAACGGGACGCCACCTCCTGCGCCAACCGGTGAATCTCATCGAAACGCGCTGTAACGGCAAGCCGCAGTCGTGCCCGCTCGGCCTGGGCAGCCAACCTCTCGCTGTTCAGCACATACAACCCGCCACGGCCAGGGACAATGGTCTGGTTGGCATGTTCGAAGCGGTATCCGGCGCCAAACAGCGCGGTCGCAAATTCATGGAGCAGCTCCACGCTGAGTCCCGTTGTTTCGGCCTGCTCCACGTCCGTCTCAATGCTGGCGCGATGCAGACGGACGATGATGGTGCGCAGGCGGTTATCCTTGATATCGGAAAGCAAATCAACCTGCTCCTCGTTGTTCAGACGCTCACACAGCAAAACCAAATCGGCAATATCGCGACGGAGCACGGAGAGATCTTGCCAGTCGCCGAGATCGTTGGCGATTTCCCGTGCCAGCCGGTCCGCCTCCGAGCCCTTGCCTTGCCGGAATTTCTTCACCCTGATGGCCCTGGCCAGACGCTGCAGGCCATAGGCCCGCTCCATCATCTCGTCCATTCGGTACAGGGCTTGCTTCACCTGCTCCTTTGCTGTTGGTAATGCCTGCATGGTCGCGGTATAGCCGGCGGCCCAGCGCAAAGACTCAGCCCGGAGATCCTGCAATTTGTCGATCTCTTTTTCCAGTTCCGCAAAAATAGCGCTAAACGCCGGATCATCAAGCACTTGCCGGTATTCCTCCACCAACTGGACCATCTCCCCCGACACCAGCGTCTGCTTCTGGCCCACGGCAAAATGCTCCTGCTGGAGAAACTCATAGATCGCCCAGCCTTCCTGCAACATGCGGCGATCCAACTGGCTCTTGACCGAGAACAATCTGGCCTTCGTGGCGCTGAACTGCTCTTGCGCGGCATGGATCCTGATCCGCGTCAAGCCGACAATACCCACCATGGCCACCCCGGCAAAAAAGCTGAGCAGGGTAATAAACCAGACCAGGCGGACCGGGTTGCCATGTATCTTGATGGAATGATTTGCGTTCATGGCGAAGAGGAAAAATTCTGCCACTGGAAGGGCACCACCTTGCCATGGCGGATGATAGTGGGCCAGACCCGATGACAGGCTTGATGCTCATCCGGGGCCAAATGCAAAGGCTCGCCCAGACCAAGATCGAAACGGCCCAGGCCATCCATGGCGTTGACCAGGGCCTCACGCGTTATTGGGCCAGAAACCGCCGCCAGGGCGCGGAGCAGTATGCGGGTGGCGATATAGCCCTCGAGGGCGCCAAAGCTTAAGGGCGCATTTTCATCCAAGCTGCGTACCGCCTGACGATAATCGCGCACCAAGGCCAGGTCAGCGTCAAAGTGGGGCACCACCTGGGTGACGATAACGCCGTTACCCTCCTCTCCCAGGGCATCGACCAGGGCGTCGGCGCCGACAAAGGAAACTGCCAGGAAACGGCAGGCAAGGGTGCTGGCCTTGGCAAGCTTCACAAATTTGGCGCACGGGGCGTAGGCCCCGACCATGATTACCGCCCTGGGCGTCGGCTGGGCGAGGATGACGTCGGCAAGGCCGTTCTCAACGGCCAGGGAGTTGCGCTCGTAACGGCCATGGGCGACCTGGCTCACATCGGCCAGTCCATGGCGCCGCAGTGCCTCGATGCCTCCGACAAAACCGGCGTCGCCGTATGCATCCCGCTGGGTAAAAAAGGCGATCTCGTCGGGGCGCAGACCGCCGTACTTCAGCAGGGCCTCGACCATGGCCTCGGTTTCCTCGGCATAACTGGCCCGAAAATTGATGACATAACGGTCAACCGGGATCTTGCGCAGGACGCCGGCGCCGGTATAGGCGCCAAAAAACAAGGTGTTGTTACGGCTGGCAATGGGCGCCGCCACCACGGCGTTGGGCGTGCCGACGTTGCCGACCACGGCAAGCACCTCCCTCTCCTCCACCAGATACCGCATATTGGGCACGGTGCGTTCCGGCTCATAGCCGTCATCCAGGGCCTCCAGGCTGAGGGTGCGGCCTTTGATGCCGCCGGCTCGGTTGGCCTCCCCGAAAGCGGCCAGCACTCCGGCCCGCATATCCTGCCCCAACCTGGCGGCCGGCCCGCTCAGCACGGTTGACATGCCGAAAACCAGGGAGCCGCCGGGGCGAGCCGCCTCGCCGGTCTGACCAAGGCACGGAGACGTGCCGCACAGCAGCCATAGCAAAGCCATGACCAGCCAAGAACGATCATGCCTCATTGCTTTTATGCAGCAAGCCTTTGCCATTTTCACCTATCTCTTCCCCCTGGGTTTGCCTGCCTTGGCAGCCTGTGTGGGGCGCGCTCCCGGGCGGGACACCCTTTTCCCCGGCTGGTC
Organism: Desulfocapsa sp.; assembly: GCA_020717925.1. Lineage (GTDB taxonomy): Bacteria > Desulfobacterota > Desulfobulbia > Desulfobulbales > CG2-30-60-27 > CG2-30-60-27. Next base: position 9,351 of record DYDL01000029.1, on the reverse strand, counting down.
GCTGCAGCGGCCGGAACGAAATTGCGTTTTCACGCCCGCCCCCTTGCCGGCTCCTGCAGTTTTTGCTTTACAGGATTGCGCCAGTTGTTTTGCCGCCTTCCTTCTGGCGAGCAAGTCAACAATCTCCTTGTCCGCCTTCTTGGCGCTGGACGCGCTGCTAGGGCGGAAGAGCACATAATCCGGCACATCGCTATCCTCGGTAAAGCCGGCGACCCGCGCTACTTCGATCTTTTGCTTGAGCAGTTTTTCAATGGCATGCAGATGCTGCTTCTCCTCGGGACTGACCAAGGAGACGGCCATACCGCTCACCCCGGCCCGGCCGGTGCGGCCGATGCGGTGCACATAGTCCTCGGGTATGGCCGGCAGATCGTAATTGACCACATAGGGCAGATTGCTGATGTCCAGGCCCCGGGCCGCCACATCCGTGGCCACCAGGACGCGGATCTCGCCATTCTTGAACTCATTTAGGGTTCTGGTCCGAAGCGACTGACTTTTGTTACCATGCATGGCCACGGCGCTGATCCCCTGGGCGACAAGCTCGGCCGTTAGCTTGTCAGCCCCGCGCTTGGTGCGGCTAAAGACCAGCACTTGCCGCCACTTGCCCTCGCGGATCAGATGGACGAGCAGTGCCCGCTTGCTGGAACGTTCCACCAGATGCACCTTCTGTGCCACCGCCTCTGCCGCGGTATTGCCAGGCGTCACCTCGATCTGTTGCGGATCGCGTAACATGCGGCCGGCAAGGGCGCGGATCGCCGGGGTGTAGGTGGCGGAAAAGAGCATGGTCCGGCGAACCTCGGGTACCAAGGCGAGAATCTCGGAAATTTCCTCGCTGAAACCAAGATCCAACATGCGGTCCGCCTCGTCAAAAACCAAAAACTCGATCTGGAAAAGTTTCAGATACCGCGCGCCCGCAAGGTCCAGCAGCCGCCCTGGAGTGGCCACCAGGATATCGAGGCCGCGCTTAAGACGCTCAATCTGCGGCTCGATGCGCACCCCGCCGTGCACCACGGAACAGCGCAGGGAAACACGCCGGGCGTATAGTTTGATGCTCTCGCCCACCTGCATCGCCAGTTCCCGCGTCGGGGTCAGGATAAGGGCGCGGGGGTGCGGGCCGTTGCCGTGCCTCTGACTGAGGATCTCAACCATGGGCAGGGCAAAGGCATCGGTTTTACCGGTACCGGTCTGGGCTCGGGCGAGGATATCGCGGCCACTCATGATAACCGGGATGGCCCTGGCCTGTATCGAAGTTGGTTCAGTGTAACCCTTGGCCTTAACAGCCTTAAGCAGTTCGACCCGCAGACCAAGTTGAGCAAATGACATATAATAATCCTTTGAATGTAATAGCTCAGTGAAAACTACAGAATGTCCGGGGTGAAGGTTACCACCTGATCAATACACGAAGCCCCGGTAAAAAGCATGATCAGTCGGTCCAGCCCCAGGGCGATGCCGGCCGAGCTGGGCAGGTTGTGAAGTGCTAAGAGAAAACGCTCGGGCATGGGGCCAGGATCGCGGCCCTGGGCACGGATGTTGGCTTGGGCCGCCAACAGGCGGTCGCGCTGCTCGTCGGCGTCGGTCAGTTCCGAAAAGCCGTTGGCCAGTTCCAGGCCACCAACATACAGTTCGAAACGTTCCGCTACCTCCGGGTTGCCAGGCCGCAGTCTGGCAAGGGCGCCCATGGCAGCCGGGTAATCGTGCAGCAGGCAGGGATGCTGCCAGCCCAGCTTGGGCTCAACGTGCTTGCTGAAGGTCTCGTCAAAAGTCCCAAGATCCAGAGACTCGACCAGGGTTATTGGCGAAAATCGACAAAAGGCCTCGGCCACGGTCAACCGCTCCCAAGGCGCGGCCAATCCAACCCGCCCCTCCCCCACCTCCACCTCTGGCTGCTGCAACTCCTCGGCCAGAAAGGCAAACAGGGATTCGCACTCGATCATCAGATCGGTATAATCAGCCTCAACCCGATACCATTCCAGCATGGTGAATTCGGGCAGATGCCGAGCCCCGCGCTCGTGGCGCCGGAAGCATTTGCAGATCTGAAAGAGCCTGGGATGTCCCGCGGCCAAAAGCCGCTTCATACAGATCTCGGGCGAGGTCTGCAGATACCAGCCCGAGGCTTCCTCGGGCTCGATATAGGCTTCCGGAATAAGAGAGGGGAGGCGGAGCGGCGTCTCCACCTCAAGGTAACCATGCTCATGAAAAAAGCGGCGCACCGCCTGAATAACGGCGGCCCGCCGCCACAGCAGGCTGTTTTTTTCCATAATGGCAACCAGCCTTGCGCCTTGAGCCTTGAGCTTATTTTACTCTTGTCACGTAGGCACCGGTGCGGGTGTCGATCTGAATCTTGTCGCCCTCGCTGACAAAGGGCGGCACCTGCAAAATGTAGCCGGTCTGGACGGTAACCGGTTTGGTGTCAGTGCCCGAGGTGTCGCCCTTGGCCCAAGGATCGGCCTGGGTCACGGTGAGGTTGACAAAGATCGGCAGGGTGACGTCCATGGGCTGGCCCTTGAAGAACAGGACATCGACCTCCATGTTGTCGACGAGAAAATTGGCGCTGTCGCCAATGTGCTCGGCGTCCACCACGAATTGTTCAAAGTCCTTTGTATCCATAAAATGATATTCGTTGCCCTGGGAGTAGAGGAACTGCATGTTCCGCTCCTCCAGGGGGGCCGGCTCGAACTTGTCGCCAGACCGATAAGTACGCTCCGCGGAGTTGCCGGTGATCAGGTTGCGCATCTTGCAACGATAGTGCGCCTGGCCCTTGCCAGGCTTATTGAATTCAAATTCGCTGATAATGTATGGATCACCATCCATCATGATCTTGAGACCCTTGCGCAGGTCAGAGGCGTTGTACATGGTGTGCTCCTGGTTAACTGTTCTGTGGCCGGGGCGGGGAAACCCGCAGGCCCGGCAAGTATTATGACCTGTGCTATGTAACCCGAAATGCGGCGCTTTTCAAGAAAAACAGAGAGAGGTGAAACCGCTCCCTCTTGCTCTTGCCTTGAGCCTTGAGCCTTGAGCTTTGAGCCTTGAGCTTCACCCTTCAGCTCTTTTAAAGCTTCTCCACCTGGAACCGATAGCCGCGAAAGCTGAAAACCGCCCCGCCTTCGGTGATCTCCAGCAGCCGTAATTCGTTGGCCACCATATCGCCCTCGTGGAGGTGGCGGTCGTTGATCCTCACCAGCCTGGCCTCGGGCCGGTTGGAAAAAAAGTGCAGGGAAATTTGGATCTGCGGCAGGGCCTGCTGAATATGATTGGGCAACTCGGCCAGGGCCATGACCCTGGCACTCTGCTCGCCAGCCTCGTCCGGGGTAACCGCATCCCTCCCCACGCCCTCGGTCTTGTCTGGCGATACCGGTGCAGCAATCGGTTCCTCTGGATAAGATAGGACCGGGGCATCCATCTCCTCGTTCGTTACGGGCTCTTCGGGCACGGCAACCGGTGGCGCCGACGGGGTGACCTGGCTTTGCGGCGGCTCCATGCTCGCATCCTGCCGACGACTTTCGTCAGGTGCGGAGGGTGCGGCCGGCGGGGAGTTTTCCCTTGCCGGCGATACCACGGGTTGAGGCTGGGCAACAGGAGCAACAACCCGCGGCTGCTCAACTTGCCATGGCTTGGACCACCAGAGCCACAGGGCTATGTTCAACAACAAAAACAAGCCAGCCGCCCCCAGCGCGATCAGCCTCGGAGAGAACCGTGGCCGCTGCTCAATGTTAACCAGCGCGCCATGGTCGGTACGCAACCCTGGAATCACGCCCAGTTTCCGTTTCTGGTCTGCCTTCTTCAGGGCATCAAGGATGTATGACATCTCCCTCCCCCTGCCCCGGTGCGATTAATACCGGCGTGCCTTGCTCAGCAAGGGCACTGACTCGCATCAAGGTCTGCGGCCCGGCAATACCGTCCGCCTTGAGACCATGGGCAGCCTGGAAGGCATGCACCTGTTGCTTCAGGCTGGCGTCAAAAACCAGGTGTCGGTTGTCCGCCCCAGACACAGGCCGGTTCCGCACAACAGCCAGTCGCTCTCGCAACCATTTGACCGCATCGCCCCGCACCCCTTCCGTCAACTCCACCTGATAATCTGGTGGCGGGCGCCACAGGAGGGTAAAATCACCTGACCAATGCGTCCGCAGATCATCAAGGGACACTTCTCGCCTCTCCTGACCCAACAGCAGGGTGGCGGCTTCGCCCCGCAGCTCGATCAGGGGTGCGTAAAAATCCTGGCCCTGGTCATCAGTCAGCCGCAATACCGCTGGAACGTTAAACTGTCGCAGGCTGTCGAGGCTGCTGCCCCGCCTGAACAGACACTCAAGCCCGTAACGCCTGGCATGCTGGCAAATATCATCATGATCCGAAAAAGCATAATCACTGCCCCAGCGGGCCATCACGGCCCGAAAGGCCATGGCCCTGCTCTGCGACACGGGCACGGTTGCAGGCCAGGCAAGAAGCGCCACTACAGGCGTCGCCACCGGGACGATCTCCTGGGCTGGCGCGTCCTGCTCCGCAACGACCTCGGGAGCAGGCACACTATTCTCCGGCAACTGCTCCGGCCGCGCCACCTCGGCCGGTATCTCAACCACCACGGAGCTGGGCTGAAAAAAATCCATGGCAAAAACAAAGACGCCGACCAGCAGCCCCACCGAGCCCGCCACCAACCAGGAGGTCAACCGCCGAGGCCTGCCGTCCACCGGTGCATGGCCCAGCACCTCGCGGGCCGCCTTGGCGATGGTCCGCCTTGTCACGCTGGTGTGGCCCTGCACATAGGCGCCCAGCAAAGCCCGGTCACAGATGACGTTGGTAAGCCGCGGAATCCCCCCCGACAAACGATATAGCCGGCGGATAATGGCTGGCGAAAAAATTTCGCGCCGCATACCGGCCACGGCCAGCCGATGACTGATATAGCTACCAAGTTCCTTGCGCGACAGCGCCTCGAGATGATATCTGGCCGTAATCCGCTGGCCGAGTTGACGCAACTCCGGCCGGGCCAAAATCTTCAGGAGTTCCGGCTGCCCCAGCATGATAATCTGCAAAAGCTTGCGTTCGCTGGTTTCGAGATTGGTCAGCAGCCGCACCTGCTCCAGCACGGTGGAGTGCAGATTCTGGGCCTCGTCGATGATGACCACCGCCCGCCGCCCCCGGGCATGGGTGTCGAGCAAGAAGACATTGATGCGGTCAACAAAAAGTTTGATGCTGCGATTGCCAGGCGGGTATTTAATGCCGAACTCATCACAGATGGAGGCGAGCAGTTCCGAGGTGGTGACCCGGGGGTTCAGGATAAAGGCGACATCGACATTGTCCGGCAGTTGATCGAGCAGGCAGCGGCACATGGTGGTCTTGCCAGTGCCAACCTCGCCGCTGACCAGGACAAAACCGCCATCAGTCTGCATGCCATACAGCAGATGGGCCAAAGCCTCCCGATGCCGCTCGCTCATATAGAGAAAGCGTGGATCCGGGGCAATGGAAAACGGGCTTTCCTTAAAACCGAAATAATCCCTGTACATTATCCTGCCCGAACCTGAGAAAGGCCAGGGGTGCCTGTGACCAAGTGCCACTTTTACGACCGAAAGATGCCAGCCCTGCCGGTCGGCGCCAAAGAACTTAGACCGCAAGGGCACTCTTATCAGTACCCCCTTGGGGGGTATAAGTTTCGTTCGAGCAGGCAAGCTGCTCATCTCAGCTTTAAACAGAAGCCGGGGTTTTGGAAAGAAAATTCTGAGTCCCGGCCCTGGCGTTGTTCAGGCCAGACTCTTGCAGGCCACCTCGTAGACGTCGCGGGACAGCCCGGGCCGAGCCGCGACCCGTTCCAGCTCGGCCTGCATCAGGGCCTGTCGGCTGGCGTCGAAGCGGCGCCAGCGGGAAAAATTGCCCAGCAGGCGCGCCGCAATCTGCGAATTGATCAAATCCAGCGCCAGCACCTGCTCGCCCAGGAACGCATAGCCCGCGCCGCTTGCCGCATGAAAACAGACCGGGTTAGCAGCGGCAAAGGCGCCGATCAGCGCCCGCACCCGGTTGGGGTTCTTGATGGAAAAGGCTGGATCGGCCATGAGTCGTTGCACCCGCGACAGGGTGTCCGGCAAAGGTGCGGTGGCCTGCAGGGAAAACCATTTGTCCAGCACCAGGGGATCGTCCTGCCAGCGGACATGGAAGTCCGCCAGCATCTCCTCTTTTTCCTCCATGCTGCTGTGGGCCATGGGTCTAAGGGCGCCCATGCGGTCGGTCATGTTGTCGGCGGTCCGGTACTGATCCTGGCAGAGTTCCAGAGCCTGCCCGTCTTCCAGGGCCATGAGATAGGCCAGACAGAGGTTGCGCAGACTGCGCCGGCCGGCCAGGGAGGGTTCGTAGCAATAGGGGGTGACAACCCGGCTGGCCTGATAGACCTGCAAGAATTCCTCCCGCAGACTGGAGGCCAGGCCGCGGCGCAGGAACTGGCGGGCCTGGTGCACACCATCCACATCAACGATGGCCATGCCATCGGCCAGGAACTTCTCGCTGGGCAAGGTCAAGAGCAGGGCACCGAAGGCACCATCGCTTCCCGCCACGTCCTGCAGGGCCTGGCCGAAGGCCAGGTAGAAACCCGGTTCAGCACGGAGTTCCTCGCCCCGCTCACAGGCGCTGATCAGGCCTTGCAACTGTTGCATGGCAAGCGTCTGGCCCGCCTCCCAGCGGTTGAAGGGGTCCGGGTCGTGGGCCAGCCGCACCCGCAGATCATCGGCCACTACCGGGCAAACCAGCCGCACCGGCGCGGAAAAATCCCGCAGCAGCGAAAGCACCGGCCGCTCCGGCACATTGACGAAGACAAAGGTCTGGACCGGCTCGGTCAACTCCAAGAGCCTTGTGCTGGCTGCCGCCGGGGCCGATTCCCCGGCCAGTTGCAAGGCCAGCTCCCTGCCATCCTGGGCTAACAGCCCTATGGCCACGGGAAGGTGAAACGGCTCCTTGACCGGCTGGCCCGGGCTGGGCGGACATGACTGCCGCAGGGTGAGGCTGAAGGAGCGCTGCTCCGGGTCATAAACGCTTGCCGCCTCCAGCACCGGGGTGCCGGCCTGGCTGTACCAGCGCCGGAACTGGGAGAGGTCGCGACCGGAGACCTCGGCCATGGCGGCCACGAAGTCATCGGTGGTGGCGGCAGTGCCGTCGTGCAGCTCCAGGTAACGCCGGACCCCGGCGCGGAAAAGCGCGCTGCCCAGCAGGGTGTGCAACATGCGGATGATCTCGGCGCCCTTCTCGTAGACCGTTACCGTATAAAAGTTGTTGATCTCGATATAGGACTCAGGACGCACCGGATGGGCCATGGGGCCGGCGTCCTCGGAAAACTGCGTGTCCCTGAGCAGCCTGACGTCGTCTATCCGCTTTACCGCGTGGGAGCCCATGTCAGCGGAGAACTGCTGGTCACGAAAAACGGTGAGCCCCTCCTTCAGGCTCAACTGGAACCAGTCGCGGCAGGTCACCCGGTTGCCGGTCCAGTTATGAAAATATTCGTGGGCAATGACCGCCTCGATGTTCTCGTAATCCGTGTCAGTGGCGGTGTCGGGCCGGGCCAGGACGTATTTGGAGTTGAAGACGTTCAGCCCCTTGTTCTCCATGGCGCCCATGTTGAAATCGTCCACCGCCACGATCATGTAGCGATCCAGATCATACTCCAGGCCATAGACCTCCTCCTCCCAGGCCATGGCCTTTTTCAGGGAGATCATGGCGTGGCCGCACTTGTCCTGGTTGTGCGCCTGCACATAAATTTCCAGCAAAACCTCGCGACCGGAGCGGGTGGCAAAGGAATCCGCTATCCTGACCAGATCACCTGCCACCAGGGCGAAGAGATAAGAGGGTTTGGGAAAGGGATCGTGCCAGGTGGCGAAGTGGCGGTTACCGGGCAGATCGCCGCTAGCCACGAGATTGCCGTTGGCAAGCAGCACCGGGTAACGGGACTTGTCCGCCTCGATGGTGGTGGTGAAACGGGCCAACACGTCGCTGCGGTCTAGATAATAGGTGATGCGCCGGAAACCCTCGGCCTCGCACTGGGTGCAGAAGTTGCCGCTGGAGCGGTAAAGCCCCTCCAGCTTGGTATTATCCTGGGGTCTTATCCTGGTCTCGATCTCCAGGATGCAGTTCTCCGGCGCATGAAAGATGGTCAGGTAATTTTCGTCAACCCTGAAAGCCGAGTCGGCCAAGCGCTCATTGTCCATAACCAGGGCGAGCAACTCCAACCCTTCGCCGTCCAGCACCAGGGGCGTGTCCGCCGGCAGTCCAGCGCGCCGGCAAAGGTGCAAGCGCGAACGCACCGTGGTCGTTTCTTCGTTCAGGGTGAAAGAGAGCTCAACCGCACTGATGCTGAAATCAGGCGGACGATAGTCCTTCAGGTAAACGGTTTCCGGCGTCTCGCTATGCATAAGGCTCAATCCTTGTCAAAATTTGTAGGCTGCAACGTACCCGAGAAACAGGCGCAACGGCAACCGCAATCCTGAGTAGATGTTCATCCGGAAACTTTCTAGCCAGATAAACACTAAATAACCTGGCCATGGGACTTTTCGTGTTTGCACGGTCAGTTTGCTAAACCACATCGACACCTTAAGAAAGGCGGATTTTGGATTGTTGATTGAACAAATAAAATGACTCTTCAGGAAATTCAGTGGGTAAACTGCATAACTCATTATTCTTTCATAATTTTTATAACTTTTTCGTCCAAGCAAGAACGCATAAAGGTATTCATCTGGTTTTGATCACCAGTTTCGTAATAAGTCAGCATCAATTGATTAAACTCAAGTTGTTTCTTCGCCGGAAGATTAATAGCAGGGAATCCATGACTTAACAGAAGCCCATTCATGACAAAACGCCCCATGCGCTTATTGACATCATAAAAAAATTGACATCTCGCCATTGTAAGAAACAAATGGATGGCTCGATCATAAATGTCTGATATCTTGGATGCTTCATCCACCATTTTCTCAAACAACTCCGGCAAGGAAGCTGACTGTGGCGGCATATAGCCTGTGCCCGCAATAGTAACCCCACCAGATCTAAATTTTCCCCACTCCAAAGCTTCGTCCCTAGCAGCTATTCGATGAAGAAAACAGACTTTTTCAAGAGTGATCTCAAACTGATTTTTTTCTATTAACTCAAATAACGTCCGCCATGTTTCAGCTTGATTCAGAGCTATTTGCTGGTTAGCTACTTTATGTCCGCCAACTGTAATTCCATTCAATAATGTTTGGATTTCCGGTAGGGTAAAATTAATACCCTCCAAGTTCACTGCATCACATACAAATTCGGCTAATTGACGCTTAGCAAGCATTATTACTTTTGCTTTATTTGGTTTCATGTTCCATCGTGTTTCTTCCATTATTCTCACCAAATAATTATATGATA
>DYDL01000028.1 GCA_020717925.1 Desulfocapsa sp. | reverse complement strand
TCTGGCGCAGCAGTCCGGTGCTGCATGCTATCCGCCAGGCCACGGTGGCGGGCTGCCCGCAGCTTTGTGATCAGCCCCTGAAGTTCATCACCGGTGGCGGCGACCTTGACCACAGTTTTCTGGCCGGGGGCGCCTTCGTGGGGTATGACCCCTATTTGGAGCTTTACAACGGCCTCGCCCTCTGGCTCATGACCCGCCAGGCCGCAAGTTATCCTGAGCAGCCTGGCGCCCACCTCCGGCTGCGCATGGGTGATGTGCGTCACGACTGCCCGGAGGAGGGCGGTCGCGAGGTGGCGCTCACCCATTGCAACTGCATGGTCTCCCTGGCCGACGACCTTGGCCACGCCTCGGTGCGGGAGTTCTATGGACGGGCGGCCCGGGTGGCCGACCCCGGCATCCAGAACCCCTTTGCCCCGGCCCAGGCCGCGGCGAGCTTCATCCCGTCGGCGTCCAGGCAGCGATCATACGGTTGCGGCAGCCCGGTCCAGGATTCCGCCCCTCAGCCGGGCGAGACCGTGGTTGATCTGGGCAGCGGCAGCGGGGTGGAATGTTTCATGGCCGCCAAGGCGGTAGGGGCCAAGGGTCGGGTGATCGGCATCGACATGACCGACGCCATGCTCGATCTGGCCCGCGCCTCCAAGGAAGAGGTGGTCATTGGCCTGGGCTATGACAATGTCGAGTTCAGGAAGGGCTTCCTGGAGGATCTCCCCCTGGAGGGTGACACGGTCGATGCGGTGATCTCCAACTGCGTCATCAATCTCTCGCCTGACAAGCGGCGCACCTTTCACGAGATTTATCGGGTGCTTGCCCCAGGCGGCCGGCTGGTAGTCTCGGACATCGTCACCGACCTGGCCATCCCGGCGGCCATGAAGAACGATGCCCGGTTCCGGGGCGAATGCCTGGGCGGCGCCCTGCAGCAGGTGGCCCTGATCGCCATGCTCCGGGGGGCGGGTTTTACCGGCATCTATCTGCTCAAGCGCTTTCCCTATCGCCGCGAGGGCGGGATGGAGTTCTTCTCGCTCACCTTCCGCTGCTATAAGCCCAAGGAGGGCGAAAAGCGACGGGTGGTGTACCGCGGCCCCCTGGCAGCGGTGAGCACCGATCACGGCAAGCTTCTGCTCAAGGGCCAGCCGGCCAGCCTTGGCCTGGTCGAGGCCATGGGTATGGACGACTCCCTGCTGGTGCTGGACCAGGTCGGCAGCGTCACCAACCTGGCCATGGCCAATTCCTGCTGCGGCGGTGAACCTGGACCAGCAGTGCCCAAGCCGGTTATTATCTCCATGCAGCCACCAGTGGCACCCGAACCCGGAACGCTGCACCGCCATGGCGCCGGCTGCATGGCCTGCGGCAGCGAGATAACCTACATCAAGGAGGCGCAGCCCGCCTCCTGCCACTACTGTGGCCGCACCCGGCCGACCAACGCCCTGTGCGTAAACGGCCATTTCACCTGCGACGACTGTCATCAGCAGGACGGCCTGGCGGTCATTCAGCTCATCTGCGCCGAGACCGAGGAACAGGACATGCTGCGGCTGCTGGCCACCATCCGTCGCCATCCGGCCATTCCCATGCATGGCCCGGAACACCACGCCATGATGCCGGGTATTATTCTGGCCACCTATCGTAACCGGGGCGGTGCTATCTCCCGGGAGACCATCCTGGCCGGGATTGCGCGGGGCAGCAAGGTGCCGGGCGGGGTTTGCGGGTTCTGGGGCGCCTGCGGCGCCGCGACCGGGGTGGGCATCGGTTTTGCCACCCTGCTCGAGGCCACGCCGCTGACCCCCGCCCCTCGGCGGTTGGCGCAGATGGCCACGGCCCGGGTACTGGCCGCCATCGCGGCCACCGAGGGCGGCCGCTGCTGCCAGCGGGAAACGGTCACCGCCCTGCGGGAGGCGGCGCGGCTTTCCAGCGACCTGCTGCCCATTGCCCTGCTGGCCGACTATCCCTTGCGTTGCATGCAATTCAAGGCCAACCCGGAATGCATCAAAGAGCGCTGTCACCTGTGGCCAACGGCTGGAGGTGGCAGCGCCCATGCCTGAATTGCCCGAGGTAGAGGTCATCCGTCAGGGTCTGGAGCCGCTGCTTGCCGGCACCCGGATTGTGACCTACGCGGCAGGCAGTAAGAGCATGCGTCTGCCCATGCCTTGCGAGGGCATTGAGGCGTACCTGCTCGGCCACCAGGTAAAGGAAACCGGTCGGCGCGGTAAGTATCTGCTGATCTGGATGGACAACAACGCCCTGCTCGTCATCCACCTCGGCATGACCGGCCGGCTCGGCCTTTTCCCGCGCCATGAGCCGGTGGCCCGCCATGATCACCTTCGCCTCGGCCTGGACAACGGCCTGGAACTGCGCTTCAACGACGCCCGCCGCTTCGGCTCCATCCAGGTTTTCAGCCCAGCCGCCATCAAGCGCCAGGATCCCTTCGCGGCCATGGGCCCGGAGCCCTTTGCCGAGGACTTCACCGCATCGTACCTGCTCGAACGCGCGGGGAACCGCGGCCAGCCGATAAAACACTTCCTGCTGGATGGCCATACCGTGGCTGGCATCGGCAATATCTACGCGAGCGAGATCCTCTTCGCGGCCCGCATTCGGCCCGATACCTCGATTGCCAAGGTGACCAAACCCCAGTGGCAAAAGATCGTGGTTGAGACGCGCCGCATCCTCACCCGGGCCATTGCCTGCGGCGGCAGCACCATCGCCGACTTTGTCAACTCCCGGGGCGAGGCCGGCTCCTTCCAGTTGGAACTGGCGGTGTACGGCCGGGCCGGCCAACCCTGCCCGCGTTGTGGCACCGGCATCGCACGCGTGGTCATGTCCGGCCGCTCCACCTTTTATTGTCCGGCCTGCCAGGCGGGCAAAAAGGCGCGAGCAACCCGTGCGGGTTTTTAGGGCTCTATCAACATTGACAGCCTGGGGCCGTTTCTACTATGCTGGGCCTGTCGGCAGTTCGTTATGGCGGCCTGCCCTTCAGGGACTTTCTCCCGTTAATCAACTCATAAACGTGTCGTAATCCTATGCAGACCATGAGATCACGCCAACCTAACTGCCTTGCCTCGCGCCTTGTTGTCATCGGCACAATCCTGTTTTGCCTGATGACGGCGCCGGTCAAGGTTTGGGCCGCCACGGTCGAATTGCCGCTTTTCCTGAGTACCGACCTTCTGCAGCGCGCCCTGACCAAACATCTGTTTCCCCAGCCCAATCAGGCCATCACCCTGTTTCAGGAAGGACGCTACCGTTATCTGCATGCGGAACAACCACGCTTCTATATCCGCAACGGTCAGCCGCACTTCGCCTGCCACGCCGCAGCCAGCATGGGCTTTGAATTCTTGGGTTTTTGGCCGATGGGCGTGGCCTGGAGCGGCTCCATCGACCTGACCCTGCAACCCTTTGTCGACGCCCAATGGCAACTGCGCTATCGCGTGGTGGATTCGACCATTCATGACGACAAGGGCGAGAAGCCGGGGGTAACGGGCTACATCTGGGATCTTTCCAAGCGTTTTCTGCATCCGCGGTTGGAGACCTTTACCTTTGATCTGGCCATGCCGCAGAAGGAGATCATTGGCCTGTTGCGTACCTGCGCGCAGCCGAGCGATACGGCCCAGCTTGAGGTCGCCCTGCGTACCATGACGGCCGGCGTTTTGGTCGCGGGCGACGCCGGCATCACCGTCCCTCTGGCGCTTACCGTGGCCGAGAGCCGGCTGCAACCACCGCCGCCCTTGCCGCAGGCGGTGCTCACTCCGGAGGAGGTGGCCTCCTTCCAGCAGGCCCTGGAACCATGGGACGCCTTTCTGGTCTTCGTCATCAAGAGCGCGGGCGCCGAATTTGTTGACCAGCGGATGCGCGAGCAGTTGTTTGAGCTGCTGCTGACCAGCCGCTATGACTTGCTGCCGATCCTGGATGGCGAGGCACCGGTGAACGCCCACGATCCGTTGCGGACCCTGTTCGCCACGGCCTGGCAGCAGTTGCGGACCATTATCGAAGAGGGTGGCAAGCGCGGCCTGATGCAGGACAATATGCTGCGCTACATGACCTTTATCAATGCCGGCGATGCCTTGCTTGCCTTGGACAAGGCGGCGCCGGGTCTGGGCATGCAGCTTTCCACCGACGGCATGCGGCAACTGGCGCGGACCTTGCAGCCCGGTGTGGCCGGCGACCCCTTGAGCTTCAGTTGGGAGGTTGACCCGGCCTTGCGGGAGTTGTTCCAGTTCGCGCCCGAGCCTGCACCTGGAATCGAGACGATTACCTTCAGGCAGCGGCTGCTCGAGTTTTTGATTGCCCCGGCCTGGGCCGCCGAGAGCGAGGCGATGTCCGTCGTTGATCTCAACAAGCGGCTGGAGCGCTGGGTGCCGACCTCCCAGGAGTTGGATGAATACCAGCCAGTGGTCGCGCAACTGATTAAGGCAATCGCCGACGAGGAACTGAAGCAGAGCGGTCTGACGCCGGTCTATGCCGCGCTCTATCAGCATCTGATGCCCACCACCGCCCTCATCGAAAGCTGCTGGCACCAGTACGTGCGCAAGGGCGATAAGGTTTCGTTTCTCTACTCGCAGGCCGGCAGCGTCGGCATCATGCAGATCAACCAGAATGTCTGGCGCGGCTTCTACAACGTGGAACGGTTGCGCTGGGATGTGGCCTACAATACCCAGGCCGGGGCCCAGATTCTCATGCGCTATCTCAAGCAGTACGCGATTGCGGTGGGGGAAAAGAGCGGCGAGCCCAACAACGCGGCGCGTTCAGCCTACTCGATCTATAATGCCGGGCCGCGCGCCGCCCGCCGCTTCATGAACCCAAAAAGCAGCGTGCGCGAGAAACGCGTGGATGAGCGGTTATGGGCGATCTACCAGGGGGTCGCGGCCAGCGGTGGTGTGGATCTCACCACCTGCCGGGCCGCCAGCCCGGGAACCCCTGAGCCTGGTGCATCCTTGCCGTAAAAGGTGGTCCGCTTTTGTCGATGTACAATAGGCAATTGAATAATTCGTCATTCCGGGCTTGACCTGGAATCCATCTGTTTGATTTGTCGTCATTCCAGCTTGCGCGGGAATGACGACAAATGAATTTTTCAACGTTCCCCTATAGCATTTAACCTTTTCAAAATTTGCTGACTTGATTCAACTCAGCATGGGAAAGAGATTCTTGATGCCATTGGTGATGAATTCCACGGCAACGGCGGCCAGGATAAGGCCCATGATGCGGGTGACGATATTGATGCCCGTCCGGCCTAGGCGGCTGGCGATGTGGGGGGCGGCCAGCAGGGCGAGGAGCACGGTGGCGCCGACGATGACAATGCTCGTGCCGCCGATAGCGAACTGGCGGAAGGTCTGGACCTTATAAGCATAGACGATGACCGTGCTGATGGCGCCGGGGCCGGCCAGCAGCGGGATGGCCAGGGGCACCACGGCGATGGAGTCCTTGTCCGCCGTTTCCTGGGCCTCGTCGGCGGTATGCACGGCTCGGCTGGTTTTTGCCTGCAGCATGGAGATGGCCATGAGCAAAAGCAGGATGCCGCCGCCGATCCGGAAGGAACCGATGGTGATGCCGAAGAATTCCAGAATGATCTCGCCGAACATCAGGGAAGTGAGCAGGATCACGGTGACCGACAGGGCGGTGATTTTGGCGATCTTGGCCCGGTGTTGCGGGGCATAGCCGTCGCTCAGGGAGATGAAGATTGGGATGGCGCCGATGGGATTGACGATGGCCAACAGGGAAACCAGAAACTTGATGTAGCCGGAAAGATCAACCATGCGTGCTCACCCGTGCCTGTCTTTTTTCGTGCTGGCATTCTCCCGGAGGTTGCGGAATTCTCGCAACGAGTTCGGGTGGTGCATTTCCTCCCGCATCTCCTGCCGGTGGCAGACTCGGCACTGGCGGTTGGCACCCAGCGGGTAGGGCGTTGCCTGGTACTGAAGGGGGATGAGGTTGTCGCGGTCCTGGCCAAACTTGTTGTTGGCCGGATAGAGCGCGTGCGGGGCACCATGGCAGGCGGTGCACGGGATGCCTATCGCATCGGTGCGTCGGCCGAAGAGCCCGGACTCGTCCTCGGTGTAGTGGTTGAAGGTGGAGTCGCTTGCCGGTGGTTGGAAATCCTCATGGCAGTTGAGGCAGTCAGGCTGCTGGCGCCACGGCTGGCGGGGTTTGATCTCGGGCATCGTTGTCACCCCTTGCGGCTTAAGGCGCGCCATGAGGAGGGCGGCTCGTTGTTTGCCGGCCATTTTTTCAGCCTGCAAAAGGGAGAGGCTATGGTCGACCAGCAGGCCATGACAGTTGGTGCAGTTCAGGCCAATGTTTTCATGGATGCCGCGAAAGAAGCGGGTGGCGCCGTCTGGTCCAGCGGGGTGGCAGGTTTGGCAGGCCTCGGCCCCCAGGTTGCCCAGGAGCTGGGCGTGGAAGCCATGCATGGCGGCGGAGAGATTGAGGGGAGCCGTGGGGCCTTTCCCGTCGGCGGCGTGGCAACTCTGGCATAGTACCGGTCGACCGGCGGCGGCCTGGGCAACCAGTTTGGTCCGGCTAAGGCGGTCATGCGCCTCCAGGACTCCCAGGGCGGTTTTTTGCGAGATTCCAGCCACGCCGTCTACCCGCCAGTTACCGCCGTGACAGTTGCGGCAGCCGATTTCGGTGGTGACCGGCAGCACGGTGCGGGCTACGGCCAGGAACTGGCCATTGGCGGCGCGGGCGGTGATGGTCACCAGCGGATAGGGGGCAAAGCGGCCGGCGCTGGTATATGGCACCACGGGCAGCCCCATGGCGGCAAAGCCCGGTCCCGCCGCGGACGGTTGCATGTTGCCGTTGGTCGTGGCGCCTGCAAGAACTTGGTCGCCAGGCTCCATGTTATAGGTGATGGTGACCCCGTCGTTCACCAGTTCCGGCGTTGCGCCACGCCGGATCAGCAGGGCGTAGAGATTGCTGCCGGGCGGGGCAAATGACCACTGGGCGTCGCAGTCGGAGATGGCGTGGATGCCCTGATCGGTCCAGGCCAGCAGCACGTAATCGCTTGTTTCCATGTCAAAGGGTGGGATGGTCGCGGCCGGTGGCATAAGCAGCGCACCCTTTTCCGGCAGCCGGTCGTTGTGCCGATCGGTCATGATGAAGAGGGCCAGGGCATGGGCCTCAACCGTGGTGCCTGGAAAGGGTGGCATGAAATCGCCCTGGCCGCCCAGTCCTGCTATTCTCGCCCGCAGCCCAGCCAGGGTATATTTAGCGGTAAGCTTGCCGATGTCATGCATGGGGCCACCCAGGGCATGGCAGGGCAGACAGAGGAGGGAAAAAATTTCACCCCCCGCCTCTTGCTGGTTGTCGGTGGTGATCTCCCGGTTCTTTACCCAGCGAGCCGTGGCCAGCACCCCGGCCTGGTCGGTCCTGGCCGTGTCTTGCAAGGTTATGGCGTTGGCATAGGTGTGGCCATGGATGACAAAGGGCCTGCGGCCGCCCTCGCGGATGAACTCAAAGGATCCCAGGTAAATCATACCGATGGCGAGCAGCACCCAGGCCAGGGGGCGCTTGACCATGGCGGGCAGGCGGATGGCCATGAGCAGGCCGCCGGTGAAGAGCAGGGGCGACAGCCAGAGAAAGGCCTTGATAAAGGGCGCGAGTTCGGGCATCCGGTTCATGATAAGGTCTTGCATGGCCGGGGGCAGGGCATGGAGATACCACCAGGCCGAAGCCAGCAGGAAATAGAAGGGGGCCAGGAGCCACAGGGCGCAATAGCGCACCAGGGTCTCGCGCAGTTTCTCGTCCTTGATGGTCACGGCGCTGATAAAGCCATAGAGGCCGGCCAGCATGAGGGCGATGCAGGTTCGGAAGCAGAGGGCCGGCCAGAAGGTGGGGTTGAAGAAACCGTCCCAGAAATTGGTGGTCACCAGCCATGCGCCCGGGGTCAGCATGAAACTCAAGATGCCGTTGATGGCGAAGAGCGACAGCCAGGCAAAGATGAAGTAGAGCCCTCCGACTTGTAAATGTTGGCGCCTGGCCATGGTGCCAAAGGTGTAATAGTAAACAAAGATGGCGACGATCTCGGCCAGGAAGAAGACCCATTCTGTGGCCCAGGCAAAGACAAAGGTGTGGATCAGGGTGGAGACCGCGGCCGGGTTCAGGACACTGATGGTGAACCAGATGCCCACCCCGGTGATGGAGCCCAGCACCATGGTGAGCAACAGGAAGAAGCGGGTATGGCGGCGGGTGAAATCGAGGATCTCTTGGGAGCCCTCACGGTAACCCTTCATTTCGGTCATAACCAGGAAGAGGCCGCCGCCGATGGCGAAATGGGAGATATAGACGTGGACAATGGCCATGATGGCGATGAGCAGGCCGCCACCCGCGCCATCGAGTTGCCAGACCGGATAGTTCATGGCCGCGCCTCTTTGCCGGCCCGGGTCGCCAGCCAGAGCATATAGGCGATGAAGGGCAGGCCCACGGCCAGACAGAGGCCGAAGACCAACAGGGATGAATATTGGGGAATGACCTTGAGGTCGGCAGGGGTAAAATAGGGGGCCAGGGTGGCGTGGCGGATCAGGTCGCGCACCATCACCATGAGGGTCACGGTGGCTCCGGTCGCTGCCACCGTGGGCCAAACCTGGCCGGCCATGGCCAGGGCGAGGGAGGCCAGGGCGGCCGTCACCCCGGTCAGAAGCAGGGTGGTGTGCAGGGTGGAACCACCCAGAAAGAGGTCGCGGATGGGCGGCGCCAGGGTGATGAGGAAGACGAGGCCCACCAATATCTGGGTAATGGTGGCGTAAGTGAACCAGCGCAGGCCGGCGGTAACTCGGCCCACGGCCATGGGGTGGAGAAGGGTTTGGCGCTGGCCGTCCACGGCCACGAAGAGGCCGCCCACGGCCAGCGAGGCCACCATGAAATGCAGCCAGCGCGGGAAAAGGGTAGGATCGCCGAGGTTGAGCAGGGTGCCGTGACGCTGGCTGAAATAGCCGGTCCAGACCTCGGGCCGTTGCATCAGGGTCATGTTGTTGCTGAAGATGAAGCCGATGGCCAGCAGCAGGAGCACGACCGCGCCTATGACCAGGCGTCGCTTGTCGGCCAGACCGTCGTAGCGAAAGCGGTACAGGTAGACGCTGGCATAGGCGAGCCCCAGGAGGGTGACTACAGCCAGCCAGTAAACGGCCATGAGTAAGGAACTGGTATAGAGAAACTGGCCGTAAAGAATCTGCAGGAAGAGCAGCGGCGCCACGCCGAAATTTACGGTAAAAGCGATGAAAAATGGCAGCTTCCCGGCCAGGTCACGTGCCGGTGACGCGGGATTGGCAGGTTGCCACAACTCGCCCGCCAGGGCGATGACGGCCGTGCCCAGCATGAGGTTCATGAAGAGCAAGTGCAGGACAAAGGTTGGCAGGAGGAGCGCCTGGAACCAGCCCCAGGGTACGGGAATGGTGTCGGCCAGAGGAATAAGGGTGGCAACGTCCATGTCAGACTCCTGGTTGGCGGAAAGGAAGCGCCGCGGCCCAACGGGCAGACCTGCTCACTATTTCGATTCATTCTGGCACGGCCCGGTAACCGCGTCAAATCTTTTTCGCCTTTTTCGCCTGGGCATTGCTACTGGAGGCGCGGGTTAAGGTATCACCGCGTGGTTGTCCGGCCAATCTGCAAGTAATGATATCCTTGGTTTTGTCCTTATTACAGCGGGACAATTATGCGATTCACCCGCCTGGGTGAGGGTCGATGAAGAAACATTGAAAAAGAATAAAAGAGGAGTAAATGAGAGAAAATAAGAGCATCTGAGAGAAATAATGGTGGTTTAGTAACCATTGAAATTCTTTCGGGCGGGTGGGGGGCATGAGTAACCCCACAGAATTAGGCGTATTTTCAAAAATACAAAAATACAAATAATTTTAATTGGTTATCATGAATATCATGCGGTTTTGGGGGGCTGAAGCCCGGCGCCGAGCTGTTGACAACCTCAGGTTTTGCCAGGGCAAAATTCACGGCATACGGCGTTGACAGTCTGGTCAGTTATTACTAATTTTCTGCCCAAATAAGTCCTGATGGATAAGAAAAAGGGATAATAGCCGCCACCCCACGCGCATATTCAAGGGGTTGGATGCGATACCCGTATCGGGATCTGGCTGGAAACGATGTACCAACGCCTTAGCTGTCCATCCTCTGCATTGGGAAAAATTGCGAATGTGGGATCAGGCCAAGAAGCTGCTTAATGATAAATTGCCAGAAAGCGCTTACGCCCTATGGATCGATCCGATCCAGTGCCTGCACGAGGACGATACGACCCTGGAGTTGTCCGGGCCGGATCGTTTCTTCTGCAACTGGGTAACGGAAAACTATCTGGCCACCATTCAGGAGAGCCTGAACAGCCTCGGCAAGCGGGAGATCGCCGTGCGCTTCAGGGTCAACCGCACCGGTGACCAGACGCCCCGACTCCTGCCCACCGGCAGCAAGGAACAGCTCCGCCTGCCCGCCATGCCGCCGGGCCGTTCCAGCATGCGGACCCTGCACCCCCGCTATACCTTTGATGAGTTTGTGGTGGGGGAGAGCAACTTTTTGCCCCATTCGGCCTGCGAGGCCATGGCCCGGTCCGATTTTTCCCTGGGTCACTGCCTTTATGTCGAGGCGG
Source organism: Desulfocapsa sp. (assembly GCA_020717925.1). Lineage (GTDB taxonomy): Bacteria > Desulfobacterota > Desulfobulbia > Desulfobulbales > CG2-30-60-27 > CG2-30-60-27. Next base: position 11,233 of record DYDL01000028.1, on the reverse strand, counting down.
GTACCGGCCTGGGCAAGAGTCACCTCACCCATGCGGTGGCTCATTATATCCTGAATCAGTCACCTGGCACCCGCTTGCATTACCTCACGGCCCAGCAGTTCACCGGCGAACTGGTCAACGGTATCCGCAAGAACACCATGGATCAGTTCAAGGAAAAATACCACCATCAGTGCGATGTGCTGCTCGTGGAGGATGTGCATGCCTTTGCCGGTAAGACCAGAACCCAGGAGGAGGTGGGTGGTGTCCTCGACCTGCTCATGGATCGGGGCAAGCGGATCATCTTTACCGGCACGGTGGCGCCCAAGGATATCCCGGATATTGATCCGGCCTTCCGTTCCCGCCTGTCGGCCGGCCTGGTTACCACCATCAACCCGCCCGACCTGCGGACCCGGATCATGATCATCCGGCGCAAGGCCGAGAACAGCGGTTTGGCCTTGTCCGAGGAGTTGGTCGAGTATCTGGCCCAGCATATCCGCGGCGACATCCGGCAGGTCGAGAGCGCCATAGTAGGGCTCAAGGCCGCCTCCTGCATGCGCAGGAAGGTGGTGGATCTGGCCATGGTCAAGGAGGTGGTGGCCGGCATCATAACTCGAGCCCAGGCCTTGTCGGCCGAGGTGATCCGCGACTTTGTGGCTCGCGAGTTCCGCACCAAGGTGGTTGAGATGCAGTCTCCCACCCGGAAGAAGGCCGTGGCCTTTCCGCGGCAGGTTGCCATGTTTTTGGCCCGCAAGCTCACCGGGCAGGGGCTGGCGGATATCGGTTCCGCCTTTAATCGAGACCATTCCACGGTTGTGCATTCGGTACGGGTCATCACCGAGGCCATGGCCCGCAATGCCAGTGTTCGGGGGCAGGTGGAACATCTGACCGAAAAACTCAAGAAACAATATTTTTGATGACTGACCTTAAGGATAATTGTAATGCGACGAATCTGTTGCGTCTGTCTGAAGATCAAGAGTGAACACGGTGGCTGGGAGAAGCCGAACAGCGTCAAGGGGGTCAAGCTTTCTCACGGCTATTGCCCCAGATGCTACCGACGCTTGGTGGACGCCCTGCCGGCTGATATTTTTGCCGGGCGCTACCGGCAGGCGGACCACTGAAGAGCGTCGTCTGTTTCCTGCCCCCTATTCCACTTGGCGTTAGAAATAGACAGGTCGTACCTCGGCCGGCGTCGGTCCGGCGCGGAGGTCGTCCGCGATGGCACGGGCCACCAGGCTGGCGTGTTTGATCATCTCGTTCATGCCGATGCCGTCCCAGCCAAAACCGGTGACATGGAGGTCGGGGTGGCGTGCGTGCAGATCGTCGCGCCAGGCGAGCAGGTTCACATGGCCCATCTCCAGTTGGGGGATGCCGCTAGCCGGCCGCAGCACCTGCACGAAACGTGGCGGCGCGGGCAGGGGCAGGAGTTGCTTCAGGTCGTCGTAGGCCCGGCGGGCCAACTCGTCGTCGGTCAGCTCCAGCCGTTCCGGGTGGCGGCGGCCGCCTACCAAGGCTTCGAGCAGCACCATGGGGGATGGCGCCCGGTCAGGAAACATGGCCGAGGAGAACATGGCTCCCATGCAGAAGCGGTTTTCCTGTTCCGGCGCCAGAAAGCCGAAGGCCTTGGGGATGTCGACCCCGGCAAAACCCATGACTAAGTTGGCGATGCGGGCTACCGGAATCTCCGACATGGGCGGCGGGGACAGGGGCGTGAGCAGGGGCAGGGCCGCATTTACCGGCAAGGCGAGAACCAGGCGGCGGCCCAGTAATTGTTCTGTCCCGGTCTGCACGATCCAGCCGTTATTATCCCTGGCAATGGCGTCCGCCTGGCACTGGAAACGGATCTCCTTGCCCCGGGCCAGGCTGGCGGTGAGTTCCTCCATGCCGTTGGGGAAATTCTGCATGGCGGGGAGTCCCGGTGATTTCCCTCCCCCTGCCTTTCTTTTGCGCAGCAGGCCGCGCAGGACCGAGCCGTGTTGCTTTTCCAGGTTGCGGACCCCCGGCATGACCGCGTCCATGGACAACCGCTGGTAATCGCCGGCAAAGCTGCCGGTGATGGCCGCGTCCACCAGGGGCAGGATGGCCTTGCCGAAGCGGCGGCCGGCCCATTGGCCGATGGCCTGTTCCGTTAGTATCGGCCTGATCCACAGGTCGCCCAGCAGCCGCAGCTTGGCCATTGGCGAGAGGATGGGGGAGAAGAGGAATTTTTGCGGTTGCTGGGGCAGCGCCACCAGTCGGCCCTGCTGGCAGAGGTAGCGGGCGAACTGGCCCAGTGGCGCCTTCTGGACCCGGCCAGCCAGGCCGGCGAGGCGGATGAGTTCCTGGCCTTCCGGGCAGTTGTCGAGAAAACCGTGGGGCCCCCATTCGGCGCGGAAACCCTCCTGCTTGAATGATTGCACCGCGCCACCGGCACGGCCCTCCTTTTCCAGCAGGATTACCTTCAGCTCCGGCTGTTTTTCGTGGAGAAACCGCGCCACGCTGAGCCCGGAGAGGCCGCTGCCCACAATGATTACGTCGCAGTGCTGGTTCATGGCGACTCCGTTGGTTGCTGTCCTGATTGGCGCCAGTTGGCGTCAATCTGAAATTTTACCCGATCAACTGGGCCGCTGGTATGAAAAATTCGGCCATGCGGCCAGGTTTTTATAGAAAAGCTGCGCCGCTGTTCTATAATGGCATCCTATGTTGACGGCGGGCTGCTGCCAGATGCGACCCACAGGGGGCGTGCGGTGGCCGGCCGGTAAAGGGACGGTAAGATGACGGATACAGGGCGGGCAGTGCGGGTGTTGCTCCTCTATTATTCCTTCAGCGGTCAGGCCAGCGGTCTTGTGCACCGTCTGGCCAACGGACTGACGTCCGCAGGCGTGGAGGTAGCCATGGAACGGTTGCATCCCGAGGTGCCCCTGCGTTTCCCGCTTGGCAGCATTCCGCGGACTTTGCGGATGATGTTCACCAGTTTTTTACGTTGGCGGGTGGAGATAGCGCCGCTGCCGGCGGTCTGCTTTGACTCCCATGACCTCATTATCCTTGCCGGCCCTACCTGGTCCTACAGTCCGAGCGGGCCCGTCCTGCGCCTGCTGGACCGCGACGGCCGGCAACTTTTTGCCGGCCGTCAGGTTTTGCCGTTTATTTCCTGCCGCCGGTACTGGCGCTATCATTTTTTCTATCTCAAGCACCGGCTGACCGCCTGCGGCGCTTTCGTGGTGAATCGCATCGTTTTCACCCACCCGAGCCCGGAGCCCGTGCTCACCCTGGGGGTATTCCTGAAAATTGCCGGCCGTAATCCGGAGAAATCCCGCCTGCTGGGGAAATGGTATCATAAATATGGTCATTCCCAGCAACAGCTCCAAGAGGCGGAGCGGATTGGCGGGCTTCTCGGCGACTCCTTGCGGACCGGCCAGGATCTTGCCGGCCTGGCCCTGCCGCCGGCCTGACCGCCAGGCAACGGAAAAATGATGGATTTGTAACAACCATCGTGCTTTTTCTCGTCATCGCTAATCTCAATTTGTTAATGTCGGTTAAAGTGCCGTAGTTGGGCTTTCGCGAATCCGACAAAATAATTGGCAGGCCGGGCGCGGTATGGTAGCGTGGGGCGTGCTTCGTGGCCGAATGCGGCCCTTGGTCCCGGTATGCAGCAAGGTGATGCCGGGTATTTTTTTGCAACAAGGATGAGGCGGGATGAAACAGCAGTGGCTCATCGTTATCGTTGTAGTGCTGGTGGTCGGCTATTTTGTTTACGATCCGGTCATGGAGCATTTTTTTAGCGATTCCACCTTGCTGGTGGCCGAGTCATCGACGCCGGCCCAGGCGGGGAGTGAAACGATTACCTTGACCTCCGATGGCCTGGCACTGACCCTGTCGCCCCAAGGGGGGCGCATTGTTGCGGCCCGGTTGAAGGAGTTCCAGGATGAGGAGGGTCAGCCCGTCGAGTTGCTTGCCGGCCTGCTGGTCACCCGCTCCGGCCTGCGCATCGAGTTCCCCGACCTGGAGACGCAGCCCGATGAGCAGCTCTACCGGCCGGAGGGTGGCGACAGTTCCATCCGATTTGTTGGCGCATCGCTGGATGGGTTGCGGGTGGAAAAATCCTATCAGGCCGCTGGCAGCTACGGCATTGACTTTAAGGTGCGCCTCACCAATACCGGCGACACCCCCCTTGCTTTCCCCGCCGGCTATCGGCTGGTGCCATTTTATGGCATCCGTCCCACGGGGCTGAAGGGCGGCGATTACCTCCGGCTGGCATGGCTGGCCGAGGGTCGGATCGACCCTGCGTTCGAGAACGCCAAAAAGATCAAGGAGCCTCTGACCACGACCCCGGGCGTTACCTGGGCCGCCGTGCAGAACCGTTATTTCGCCCAGATCGTCGCCCCACAGGACCGGGCGGAGACGGTTACCTTCCATCCCTTGGGACAGGGGCAGGTGTACGCGGTACTGGCCGCACCGCCTTTAACGTTGGCGCCAGGCCAGACCATGGAAAGATCATACCTGCTCTACTTGGGGCCGCAAACCGAGGCGCCCTTGGCCGCGTATGGCCGCGGCTTTGAGAAGATTATCGATTACGGCACCTTCGGCCTGCTGGCCCGCGGTGTGCTCTTCGCCCTGCGCTGGATCCACCACTTCGTGGCCAACTACGGCTTCTGCATCATCTTGCTGACCGTGGGGTTGCGGCTGCTGCTTTTCCCGCTTGCCCATTATAACCTCAGGTCACTGCGGGACATGCCCCGTCTGCTCGAACAGATCCACGCCATCGAGGACGAGGAGGATACGCTGGCCGAGAAGGCGGCGGCCAGGCTTAAGCCCTTGCGTCGTCAGCATCGCCTCGCCATGCTGGGCAGCTTTCTGCCGCTGGCCATTCAGATTCCCATTTTCTTCGCCCTTTACCAGGCCCTGGATACCTCCATGGAACTCAGGCAGGCGGGATTCCTTTTCTGGGTGAAGGATCTTGCCGTCATGGATCCTTTTTTCATCCTGCCCCTGCTCATGGGGCTGGCTATGATCGTGCAACAGCGGCTGACCGCCGTCTCTCCCCAGTCCGATCACACCTGGATCTGGATGCCGGTGGGCTTTGCCCTGCTGTTTTCCTTTTTCCCCGCCGGTCTGGTCCTGTTCTGGCTGACCGACACCCTCTTTTCCGTCGGCCAGCTCGCCTGGATTACGGCCCGGGCTAAAATGGCCTAGGTGTCATTGTTCACCATTCCATACCCTTGCTGGCCTGGATGCCGCTCTGGTAATGGTGCTTGATCTCGCGCATTTCGGTGACCAGATCGGCTGCCGCTATCAGCCCGGATGAGGCGTCGCGGCCGGTGATGAGCACATGCAGCCGCGGCGGACGCGCGGCCAGGAGGTCGATGATTTCCTTCTCGGCCAGGATGCCGTAAGCCACCAGGTAGGTGAGTTCCTCCAGCACCACCAGGTCGAAACCATCACTCATGATTTTGTCCCGGGCCAGCCGCCAGCCGGCCATGGCGGTCTGCCGCACCTCTTCCATGTCCTTGGCCTGCCAGGTAAAGCCGCTGCCGGTGGCGTGCAGTTCGATCAGTTCGGCAAAGGCCCGCAGGGCCTTGGACTCGCCGGTCTCCCATGGCCCCTTGATGAACTGGATGATGCAGACGCGCAGGCCGTGGCCAGCGGCCCGCAGGGCCTGGCCCAGGGCGGCGGTGGTCTTGCCCTTGCCGTCGCCGGTGTAGAGAAGCACCAAGCCTTGCCGGGTCGTCATGGATGCGGGCGTTTGGTTACTGGCCTAGTGAGCAGGCCCGCGGTTTCCAGCAGGGCCCAGCCCATGGGATCCTTGGCCCCGCCGTCATAGGCCGGGTCCAGCCTACGGCCGGCAAAATGATCGAGCAACCGATTGGCCAGCACCTTGCCCAGTTGCACCCCCTCCTGGTCAAAGGAGTTGATGTTCCAGACAAAGCCCTGCAAGGCCACCTTGTTTTCGTAGAGGGCCAGCAGTCCGCCCATGGTCGCGGGGGTAAGGCGGTCGGCCAGGATGAGGGTGTTGGGCCGGTTACCGGGAAAGCGCTTGTTCGGGTTGGCGTGCGGTTGGCCGACGGCCAGGGCCAGGGACTGGGCCAGCAGATTGGCGACGAGCTTTTCCTGGGAAGTGGTGGCCTGGACCGTGAGGTCGCGGCCATACTGGCACTGGCGGAAGCCGATGAACTCCACCGGCACCGTCGTGGTGCCCTGGTGGATGAGCTGATAAAAGGCGTGCTGGCCGTTGGTGCCGGCCTCGCCCCAGACGATGGGGCCGGTGCGGTAGCCGACCGCTGCCCCCTGGCGGGTGATGGACTTGCCGTTGCTTTCCATGTCGCACTGCTGCAGATGGGCGGTGAAGCGGTGCAGGGCCTGGCTGTAAGGCAGGATGGCCAAGGTTTCATGGCCCAGGAAGTTGCGGTTCCAGATGCCAAGCAGGGCCAGGAGCAGGGCAGGGTTGTGGCGCAGTTCGCGGTTTTCGGCACTCCGGTCCATGACATGGGCGCCCCGCAGCAACTCCATGAAGTTTTCCATGCCCAGGGCAAAGCCCAGCATGACGCCGCCCACCATGGAGGTGGTGGAGTAGCGGCCGCCGATGTAGTCGAACATGTGGAAGGCGCGCAGGTAATGGTCCGGGTTGTCCATGGGGCTGTGCTCGCCGGTCACGGCCAGAAAATGCTGCCTGGGGTCGAGGCCGGCGGCACGGAAGGCGGCGCGCGCCAGCTCCTCGTTGGTGAGCGTCTCCAGGGTTGAGCCGCTCTTGGAGACGACATTCACCAGGGTGCGGGAGAGGTCGAGCGGCGCCAGCACCGCGGCGGCATCGTCCGGGTCGACGTTGGCGATGAAGTGGACCTTGCGGCCCGGCCGGCTGAATGCTTGCAGGGCGAGGTAGACGGCCCGGGGGCCGAGGTCGGAGCCGCCGATGCCGATATTGACCAGATCGGTGAAGGTGTTGCCGTCGGGCGCCGCGAGGCGGCCGCTGTCCAGATCGGCCAGAAAGGCGGTGAGGCGCTCCACTTCCCGGCGCGCCTGGGCCGTGGCCGCTGGCTCATGGGGAGTCGCGGTGAAAAGGTCGCGGGTGGCGGTGTGCAACACCTGGCGGTTTTCGGAATCATGGCCGTCAATCCGGTTGGCGATGGCGCCTTGCTTCATGGCCAGGAACTGCTCCACCGCGCCACTCTGGTCGGCCAACTCCTGCAGGCGGTCGAGCACGATGTCGTCCACCCGCTGGGTGGCGTAATGGATGGCGCAACCACCACCCTGGCAGACCATGGTCCTGATCCTGGCCGGGCTGAGTGCGCCGGGGACGGTGAGGTCCAAGGGGTGGCGGGCGAGATCGTTAAGGGCGGCAAAGGCGGGCAGGGTGTCCATGGGCGAGCGGTCGGGCATGGGGTTCTCCTGGCTGGAGTTGTCAGTTGCTGGCAGCTTGCTGCTCACATCAGGCAACCATGGTTACCGGATGGATACTATTTAGTATCCCGGCTTGGTCAATTCGTAAAGCAAATTACGTGGCAAGTTGTCTGGTCCAGGAGTGGCCTCTGGTTAACAGTGCATTTTTTTTGTATGAAATCGTAATATCGAGTAAGTTTATGCCTGGCCCTCTTGGTGGACGGGCGGCAAAGTCGTCGGAATGTCATGCGAGGATGGCAAACATGACCGCGGTTGCACAGCAGGAACTTTTTCAATCATGCCGGGTTCTTTTCGATCTGGACCGCGAGGTTTGCTGGGATTTTCTGAACTACATCCAGCTTTCCGGGTTGAAAAGCGCCTACCGCCAGAAGGTGCGGGAAACCCATCCCGACCTGGCCGCTGGCCAGAATCTTGTGATGCAGCGTCGCCGGACCGACCGGTTCATGCTGGTCCAGCAAGCATACGAGAATCTGTCCGGCTTTCTCCGCGATCGTGATCAGGCACCGGTGGCCAATGAGCGCCGGAACAACGGATATTCCAAGGCGGTGCGCCCGGTTCGTCCACGTCCGCAAGCGGACAAGGGAGGGGCACGCCCGGCCAACCCGCCGGCCCCCCCGGCCGGGCCATGGAATTTCGAGACCCTGTATCAGGGGCCGATGCCGCGCCGCCCTCTGCTCTTTGGCCATTATCTCTACTACTCCGGGGCCATCACCTGGCGCACCATTGTGTCGGCGCTGATATGGCAGCGCAAGCAGCGGCCCCGGCTGGGAGAGCTCGGTTACAGTCTGGGCTGGCTAAGGCAGCATGACATCAGGGGCATTGTCTGTGACCGGCGGAACCTCTTGCCCTTTGGCGAATCCGCCATCCAGCGCGGCCTCTTGACCGAAATGCAGGTCAGGATTCTCCTCTACCGGCAACAGAAGTCGCAGCGCAAGTTCGGCGAGTATTTTGTGGAGAACCGGCTCATGAGCAGCGCGCACCTGGAGCGACGCCTGCACGAATTTCACGCCCACAACAACAGGTTTGCCAGGCCGGCCGACTGACCCCCTCGAGTAACTGCTCAGGTGGATAGACTGTAGCTGTTTAGCCTGTTAGCAACTGAAAAATCCCTGGCCGTCATTAGCAGGTATTGAACAGACTATTGGATGAGGTGCACTATTCCCCCATTTTTCCGATCGGTTTTTGCTGACAGTCTACAGTCTAAAAGACTAAACAACCTGAGCAGTCACCTTGATTTACAATAATCTCATCGCCCTGCTGGTCGTCGTCCTGCTGCTTTCCACCAGCAGCGTGCCAGACAACCCCATGCTGCCCCTGCCCGGGATGGGCCTCATCTGGCTGGGCAAGGGGCTGCTCTTTTATTGGGCCATCCGCCGCCTTTACCGACCTGGCCGGATTCGCCGGGTGGCCGCTTATCTGCGCGCCGAGCAGCAGGGCACCATCCTGGCGGTCGCCTGTTTCGCCCTGGACCTCTATCTGCTGGACGGCAAGTATTATTTGGCAGCGGCGCCGTGGAGCAAGGAACTGCCGGTGCTGGCCGATCTCGGCGGCCTGGCCATTTTTTTTACCTACCTTGTCCTGTTGTGGATCGTGGCCCGCCAGAGCTATATGGAGGTAACCGATGCCACGGTGAGCCGGCTGGGTTTTGTGACCGGCAACGTCAAGAGTAACCTCGCCATCCTGCTGCCCTGGGTGGCGCTCTCCCTGGTCGCCGAATTGCTGCAGCGGCTCAGGTTGCCCTGGTTGCAGAAGGCCCTGGCCTCGCCCTGGGGGGAGGGGGCGATCTTTTTCACCTTCTTCCTCATCCTGGTCATCATCTTTCCCGCCATCATGGTTCGCCTGTGGGGGTGCAGGCCGCTGGCGGCCGGGCCTGCGCGACAGCGCATCGAAGGACTATGCGCCAGCCAGCACCTCCGTTATCGCGAGATCTTGAGCTGGCCCCTGTTCGGCGGTCAGATGCTGACCGCCGGCGTGCTGGGAATGGTTGCCCGTTTCCGCTACCTGCTGGTTACCCCGGCCCTGCTTGAGGCCCTGACTCCCCAGGAGCTTGAGGCAGTGGTGGCTCATGAGATCGGCCATGTCAAGCGCTTCCATTTACAACTCTATCTCTTTTTGTTCCTGGGTTTCAGTCTCATGGCGCAACTGAGCGCCTACCCGGTAACCATGGCGCTCTGGAACTCCAAGCTGGTTTACCAGATCATGCTTTCCCTGAAAGTCGATCCTGGCAAGTTCATGGCCCTGTTCAGCGCCGTGCCGGTGCTGATCCTCATGATTCTCTACTTCCGTTTCTTTTTCGGTTTCTTCATGCGTAACTTCGAGCGCCAGGCCGACCTCTATTCCTGCCGGACCATGCGCGACATCTCACCCATGGTCCGGGTGCTGGAAAAGCTTGCCTGGCTCTCCGGCAATAGCCGCGACCTGCCGAGCTGGCACCACTTCAGCATCGGCCAGCGTATCGATTTCTTGCGCAAGTGCCGCTACCGGCCGTGGGTCGGCAGGCGGCACGATCTCAAGGTCTATGTCAGCCTCGTGCTTTACGGGTTGCTGCTCGGCGCGGGCGGGTGGGCGCTCTGGCGGATGCCCGAAGAGCTGCTGCAAGGGGCGCCCCGGGAAAAATTCGCCCTGGCCATTGTGGAACAGAAGGTGCGCGCGGAACCGCAAAACTATCTGTGGCACCAGTTGCTGGGCGACCTGCATGCCCAGATGCGGGAGGAGACCGAGGCGGTCAAGCATTACGAACAGGCTCTCGCCCTGGCGCCAGAGGATGCCGAGCTGTTGAATAATTTTGCCTGGCTGCTGGTAACCTCCGACAACCAGCAGGTGCGCAACCCGGAGCGGGGACTGGCTCTGGCCAGAAAGGCCGCGGCTGCCCGGGAGCAGGGCTATATCCTCGACACTCTGGGCACGGCCCTCTGGCGCAACGGCCTCAAAGAGCAGGCCGTGGCGGCTGAGATGCGCGCCATGGCCATTGACCCCGGGGGCCGGGAGTATTACCGGCAACAGATGGCGCGCTTCTTGGCTGCGTCTGAATAATCATGCCGGATGCGTTGAGCAATCTCCTCTTGGTGCCGACCTAGCGTTTTTTCGCGGCATCCTCGCCGGCAACATCGACCTCTCAAGTCGAATCCCGTTGAGGGAATCCAACTGCTATATTGACAATCAGGCATATTGTATATACAATTAAACGTGCAATACGAATGGGACGAAAACAAGCGGGTCGCCAACCTTGCCAAGCACGGGGTGAATTTTGTCGACGCCGAGCGCTTCGAGTGGGACACGGCCATTGAGGCGGTTGACCATCGTTTTGATTACGGCGAGGAGCGATGGGTGGCCCTGGGTTGCATTGACCGTCGGCTCCATGTGCTTACTTACTCCCGTAGGGGCGGGAAAATCAGACTGATTAGCCTGCGCAAGGCCAACAAACGCGAGAGGGATAGCCATGAAAAGACGCAAACCTGAAAACATTGCCCAACAAGATTGGGATGCGGTGGAGTCACCGCCGCTCACCGATGCTCTCCTCTCCAGCATGAAGCCGGCCAGGAAAGTCCATCCCGACATGCCGCCCAGGGTGCGCGGCCCTCAAAAGGCGCCACGGAAGACACCGGTATTTGTCCGGCTTGACGCAGCGGTCATCGACGCCTTCCGCGCCACCGGCCGAGGCTGGCAGACCAAGATGAACGCGGCGCTGAAGGAGTGGCTTATGGAACACAAGGCGGCATAGGTCGACTTCAAGCGCTGCGGAATTATGGGGCCTTCTCTCTTGTTCCCGGCCACAAAGCGGGTCTCAGGGAGCAATAGCTAATTAGCAAGCACGTTTTTACATCATCTTTATCAACTGAAGCGCGCCTTGAGTTTGATGCGGCTGAGCGCTACTACAATCGTC
>DYDL01000225.1 GCA_020717925.1 Desulfocapsa sp. | reverse complement strand
AACATTTTGGAGCGCGAATTGTAGAATGCAAAGATGTGACCCCGAACCATGACCGAACCGAATTGTAGAATGCAAAGATGTGACCCCGAACCAACGAACCACAAATCCTTTCGGTCCTTGGGCGACAGCAACTCATTGACCTTCACGTCAGACCGGTCTTTGTCCAGGCGCAGATAGTAGCACGCCTCCACGCAGCGGATGCCCAGCTTGGCGGTCATGTCCAGCGCCTCGTAAAAGCTGAAGCGGCGGAACGTGTACATCTGGACGGACAACAACCAGCCCAGCTTCTCCGCGTTGGGCGTGCTGCACTTGACCGCTTCGGCCGCCAGGAGCAGGCGGGGCAGCCGCGAGACTGCAAGCCCTGCGCCCACGGCTCCGGTCGTCTTCAAGAAACCGCGTCGGTCGATTCTGCATGTCATCGGGATGGCTCCTCTTGATTGTGAATTGGAATTGTCGGTTCTCAGTGTGTCACGGGTTTGGAACTGCCGATCCAAATGTAGTCAATACGGCAGGTCCCCGTTACCGCGGTTCCACCCAACGCCAGGTCGAATCGCAGTTGTTTGAGAGCTCCCGTCCAGCGGGGCGTCGACGACATGTCCACGGCATATTCACGGGGGCCGTTGTCGTTGGCGGTCACGTCGAAGCTCTTGGACTTGCCCTCGTCCCAAGCAGTGTCCGCGGCGGTTGTGAAGGCGAAGCGCATCCGCGTCGCCGGCGTATGGTTCTGGAACCGTACTTTGATGGTCTTGTGGCCGGAGATGTCGACGCCGAGGTCATCCGCGGACAGGAGGCGAGCATTCGTGCTGTTCTCAATGGCCACGATGTAATATCCGCCCGAGACATACTTGACCGGCTTCGACACGTGGTACCACTGCGGCCCCTCCTTGCGTTCACGGGTTCCCAGGTCGGCCTCGGTCCAACCCTCCTTATCCAGTTGCCGGTTGAACTCCCACGCTTTGACCACGGACGCGCCCTGCGGCAGCACGTGCACGGCAACCAGGTCGCTCGTCCACAACTCGCCGTCATCGCCAACCAGTCGCAAGAGGTAATCCCCGGGCGTCGCGAACGTCGCCATGGTTGTTGGAGAGGCCTCCTTCTCAAATGTCACTGTCGCGGGACCTTCAAGTATTTCCCACCGCACCTTCAAACTGCTGCCGGCCGGTCTGCCATCGTCGCGGACCACACCGGCCAGTTTCACCGTGGCCTGGTCCGAGTGCAGGTCCAGGCCCGCATTCACCACCGGCGGGTTGTTGTGCGGCATGGCCTTACGCAACTCCTCAACGGTCGCGTATTGGACATTGTCCTGAAGCGTCCACCAAGTCAGGGTTGGCGCCTCGTTCACGAAGAACTTCACGCCCGGAACAAGCACGTATCCATTGTTGTGGATCGTTCCATTGCTGCAGGCGACCACGGGGTCCTTGCTGCCACAGATGTAGATCTCCGCCGGTCCCCAAGCCTTCTTCACCCAGTTGTTCTTGATGAATCGCGAATTGCGGATTTCGACATTCCGGGTTTGTGGCGAGACCAGCCCGAGGACCTCGATCGCCGCCCCCGCATTGTTCTCAAACGTGCAATTGTCAATCAGGCAGCCATCGCCATCGCACTCAAAATCAATGCCGCCCTGATCGTAACTCCCCGAATCCGGGATGTTGCGGAAGGTGCAGTTGCGGATGGTCAGCCCTCTCGGATTGGCGAGCATGATACCCATCGTCCCCCTGCTCGCGTGCCCGCCGGATGCGTCGAAGATGCAGTTCTGCATGAGGGTCCCACCGACCAGGACCGGGTGCGGTGAGGTGTTGTGCGCATAGCAGTCGTGGCAGAAAATCCGGTCCAGCGTCACCCGCTTATTACCACATCTTACATTGAACCCATTGGACGTATGGAAAATGTCACAGTCACGGATGGTGATGTCCCGGGCAGAAGCGCCCGTGACCGCAATGCCGCCGTTCACGCCGCCCTGCGGCCCGGGCTGGCCACGCCACTCGGGGATGCCGCTGTTTTGCCTATAGAGCCCCTCGATGTGGTAAGCGATGCAGTCCTCGATGAGCAGTCCGGCGTGCCAGGGCTGGGAATAGAATACAACCAGCCCATTGGCCGCGCAGGTCACCGCAAGGCTGCGGATCCGCAAGTAATCCGGGTCCCGGATGAGAGCGCAGCGGTCTTGAATGTCCCAGTTGCGGCGGATGATGGGGCGCGGACCGGTCTCATAGGCGCCGATTTCGGCCCAGTTGTCCGCCGTGCCGCGGGCGGAAACCTGCAGTTCCTGGTTGATGACGCTGCCTCGCTTGATCAACAGTTTCTCGCCTGCATTAAGCGTCTTGCCATTGATGTTGGTGAAGTCCTTCCAGGGGTCGGCAGGCGAGATGCCCGAATTGGTATTCCGGCCTTCAGCGCTGTCAATGTAGTATGTCACGGCGCCGGTGGCGGGGACGTTGGCTGCCAATGGCGTGTACGGCGGGAAAAATGTCACCGTGCAGTGCTTGGATGCGGGTGCGCAGTTCGCGGCCGTCAACTGGACTTCGGCCCCGCCGCTTGCCTCGGCATCGGCCAGCACGGTCCATTCCACGGTCTTGGTCGTGCCCGTCGGCATAGTCCCCAGCTCACGAACACTGCTGCCAATACACTTGACGCCCTGCGGCAACACGAGACGGGCAACTGACTCCCTCACCTCCGTGCCCAGGCTGCCGAGACAGTGCACGACCGCGATGATCTTCTCCTCGCGGCCGACGCACAGGATGGCGCCGCCCTGGACCAGGCGCTGGACGCGCAAGAACGGCTTGCCCTCGGGCTTCGCGGATACCCACAGGTTCTCCAGTTGAACACGGTGTGGCCCGGCGCCCGGGACTGAGAGGGCCAGCAACTTCAGTCGTCCCCTCCAACTCGGTGTGGGGTCGAGGTCAACGACGGAGGTGCGAGGTTCCGGCCCGACCGGCAATGAGATGGCGTCGCATCCGACATCGGTGACGAATATCAGGATTGCTGTCCGTGCTGTAGGGCAAGATATGTCGCAGGACAGGTAGCGGCGTTGAGTGAGGTCAAGGTCGAGGGCAGGATTGACGATCATTGCGTCGGAGTCGGCCAGCGTTGCTTCAAGCTTGTCGCCCGACGTGGTCGCGTGCGCACCGGACAGTCCCGCCCAATCGGGCCAGCCGACCCCCTCCCCGAAGTGATCCCGGCCCTTGCTCCCGCGCGGCGGCACATGGGCCGACATGGCGGAAAGCTTCTGCATTGTCAGGAACATCGGGTTCTCGATCCGGAGTTCGTCAATCAGCCCGTCGAGCGCGCCGATCTCGAGGGAGTCATCGCGAGGTCTCGGCGAACCCGAACGCTGGGCCCTCGTCTTTTCGCCGTTGACCTCAAGCGTAGCCTCCAGCCCGTCCCACTCCGCGATGAGATGGTACCAGACCCCCAGCTTCACCGGCTCTCTGGAGCACACGCGCGGCTCCCACCCGTCCAGATACACGAAAAAGGCGAACCGGCCTCCCTCCAAGGATGGGTCCACGCGAAGCTGGTACTCGCGGTCCTTCATGACGAAGGCATGGCAACCGGGCGACTCCCGTTCGAAGTAGACCCAGCATTCGATCCGCAGCCCCGGCGCCAATTGCAGGTCCGGACTGCTTCGGACCAGGACACCCTCAGAACCAAATTGCACGGCCTGTCCGCTGCGCCCGGGAACGAAGCGCGCACCCTCCGCCGTGATGTGGTGGCCCCGGCCCGATCGGTCCCGAAGCTCGCCGTCAAACCGCCAGTGCGCCACGGTCGCGTCTGCCCGGGCCGCCGTCTGATCTGGCTTGGGAGCCTGAGCGGCGTTGCCCCCAACCTGCCCCAAGGCACAGTCCGCCATGAATCCGGTCAGGATGCCTGCCAATGTCAGAATCATGTGCCACGGAAAGCTTTTGTACTGCATGGTGAACATCTCCTGTGCTGACGGATTATGCTCGGCTCGGACGTTTTTTGCGGTTTGCCGCTGCGTCTCGTGCCGCACGGCCGGCAGGACGAATGCCAGCTCGCGGTTGAATGGTTTGTGTTGCGTGGAGGTCAAGTAGCCAAGGCGATCAACCGCAGCCCCGTGATGTTCGATCTCTACCGGGAGTGCTTTCGCGGGTCGAGCTTGTTTTCCAGGAGCACGAAGGTGGCAGGCTTGCGCCAGCACTTGCTCACCAAGTCGATATCTCCGTCCCCGTCGAAGTCCGCGTAAACGGTCTCATGGGCACCATAGCCTTTGTAGATTTCTCGCCTTTCAAAACGGCCTTTGCCGTTCAAGGGTAACCTCGCTGCGCTCGGTCACGGGAAGATGGGGCGCGCAGCCGGTATAGCCCTGAGTTGTTATTCGTTACCGCATCCATCTTCATGTTCGTTCCTCGAACGCGCGCAGATTACGGCGGAG
>DYDL01000224.1 GCA_020717925.1 Desulfocapsa sp. | reverse complement strand
ATGCTGAGAAAAATACGCAGGGGCAACACCGCCGCATAAATTTTGTTGAAATGTTAAATAGAATTCATTAAGCTCCCTCTCTTGCGTATTCTTTACCGCCGCAACTTCCTTCTGCCAGATTACGCCGAATCGTTCTCGTTCCAAGGGGGAACCGGTGGGGAGGTCTACCCGGATTCCGGCGCCTGGTTGGTTTGCGAAGCTATAAAAGTTAGCGTTTTTTTCATATAGATCATGAATTTTGGCAAGGAGAGAGCATGAGCGCCACCATTATCAGCGGCACTGAAACCGCCAAGGCCATTCGCGAGGAATTGAAGCAGGAGGTCACCGACCTGCTGGTGAAACATCAGGTGGTGCCCGGCTTGGTCACCATCCTGGTGGGCGAGGATCCGGCTTCGCAGTCCTATGTGGCTGCCAAGAACAAGACGGCCCACGCCCTGGGTATTCATTCCGAGCAGGTAACCCTGGCCAAGGACACTAGCGAGGCAGATCTCCTTGCCCTGGTGGCCAAGTACAACCAGGATCCCAAGATCCACGGCATCCTGGTGCAACTGCCCCTGCCCAAGCACATAAATGAGACCAAGGTACTCTACGCTATTGACCCGCTCAAGGACGTGGACGGCTTCCACCCGGTCAATGTCGGCAAGATGGTGCTGGGCGAGCAGTGTTACTTGCCCTGCACCCCGCACGGCATCCTGGAATTGCTGTTGCGCAGCGGGGTGCAGACCAGCGGCGCCGAGGTGGTGATTCTGGGTCGCAGCAACATCGTGGGCAAGCCCATGGCCAACCTCATGCTGCAAAAACGGCCGGCCGGTAACGCCACCATCACCCTCTGTCATACCCGCACCAAGGACATGGCGGAGCACTGCCGCCGGGCCGATATCATTATCGCCGCGGTGGGCGTGCCCAAGCTGGTTACCGCCGACATGGTGAAAGAGGGCGTGGTCATTATCGACGTCGGCGTCAACCGTATCGGCATGAGTGAATCCGGCAAGGCCATCCTGGCCGGTGATGTTGATTTTGACTCGGTAAAGGAAAAGGCCTCGTTCATTACCCCGGTACCGGGCGGCGTTGGCCCCATGACCATTACCATGTTGATGAAGAATACCGTCCAGGCCGCCAGGCAGGCCGCCGGCCTTCTCTAGCGATACGCAGGGCCGGGCGGTGGCGGGCGGTTTGTATATTAGTTGCCAAGCGAGGTGAATCATGGCTGTAACACGGAACGGATGCGAGGGCTGTAACGACATTACCTGTCAATCCACCATCGAGGTGTTGGAGAAGGCGGGAGAGAAGACCTTTACCACTGCCTACGATCGGGTGAAGGCGCGCGGCATGGCGGCCTGTTTGTTCGGTTCCACCGGCACCTGCTGCCGGCACTGCAACATGGGACCGTGCCAGATCATTGATGGCGTTGAAGAGATGATCGGCATCTGCGGGGCCACCGCCGATACCGTGGCGGCGCGGCATTTTTCCCGGATGGTGGCAGCGGGCACCGCGGCCCACACTGATCATGCCCGGGAGATGGTTCGTGGCTTTATCACCACCGCCAAGGGCGAGGGGCCCCACCAGATCAAGGACGTGGACAAGCTCAAAAAGCTGGCCGCGGTCTTCAATATCGTCACCGAGGGTCGCGAGGTCAACGACATCGCCCTGGAACTGGGCCAGAAGGCCCTGGCCGAATTCGGCAACCAGGAGAACACCCCTTTGTCCATGCTGAAGCGGGCCCCGGCCAAACGCCAGGAGATCTGGCGCAAGCTCGGCATTGAACCGCGCGGCGTGGACCGGGAAGTGGTCGAACTCATGCACCGTACCCACATGGGCGTGGATCAGGAATACCATAACCTCACCATGGGGTCGGCGCGTTGCGCCCTGGCCGATGGCTGGGGCTCGTCAATGCTCTCCACCGAGCTTACCGACATCATGTTCGGCACCCCGGTGCCGACTCGCGCCGTGGTTGATCTGGGCGTGCTTCGGCCCGATCAGGTGAACGTTACGGTGCACGGCCACGAGCCGCTTTTGGCCGAGGCCCTCTGCATCGCCGCCGCTGACCAGGAGATGCTGGCCCTGGCCAAGAAGGCTGGCGCCACCGGCATCAACCTGGCTGGCGTCTGCTGTACCGGCAATGAAATTCTTATGCGCCGGGGCATCCCGGTGGCGGCTGGCTTTGTCCAGCAGGAGATGGCCCTGGCCACCGGCGCCATTGAGGCCATGGTGGTCGACGTGCAGTGCATCATGCAGTCGGTGGCCCAGGTGGCCAAGAGTTTTCACACCGACATCATCACCACCAACTATCGGGCCAAAATGGATGGCGCGATCCACATCCAGTTTGACGAGCACGAGGCCCTGAATTCAGCCAAACGCATCCTGACGCACGCCATTGGTAACTTCAAAAAGCGCGGCGACTTTCATATTCCGACAAAATCCAAGCTCGACGTAGTGGTCGGTTTCAGCCACGAGACCATCAACCACATGCTGGGCGGCCGCTTCCGCGCGAGCTACCGGCCGTTGAACGACAACATCATCAACGGTCGTATCCGAGGCGTGGGCGCCATTGTCGGTTGCGACAACTTCAAGCTCTCCGACGAGACCCACGAGATCATTGCCCGGGAGCTGATCAAGAACAATATTCTGGTCCTGGCCACTGGCTGCGCTGCCACCAGCCTGGGCCGGGTAGGGCTGTTGCGGCCCGAGGCCGCCCAGTTCTGCGGTGAGAGCCTGGCCGAGGTCTGCGAGACCGTGGGTATGCCGCCGGTGTTGCACATGGGCTCCTGCGTTGACAACAGCCGTATCCTCATCGCCGCCACCGAGATGGTGCGCGAGGGCGGCCTGGGCGACGACATATCCGACCTGCCGGCCATTGGTACCGCGCCCCTGTGGATGAGCGAGAAGGCGGTGGCTATTGGTCATTACTTTGTGGCCAGCGGCGCCCAGGTAGTCTTTCAGAGCCTGCCGGTGACCGGCGCCAAGCAGTTCAGCAAGTATCTCCAGGAAGGGATCATGAAGGATCTGGGCGCCCACTGGAACATCGCCGAGGCGCCCCTCGACATTGCCAGGATCATGATAGAAAAGATCGAGCAGAAACGGGATGCCCTGGGGATCAACAAAAAGCGCGACCGGGTGCTGTTCGACATGGCCATGCGTCGCGACCTTGGCGGCGCTGGGGCGGGCATTGGCGATGTCGGCTGTCACGGCAAGCAGCACATGGGTTAAGTGTTTATCACATTATTTTATGCTTTCTCCTTTAGATTAAGGATTCAGGTTCATGAAATCGGGAAGTCGCTTAGAAAGAATTCTCTCCCAAGGTGAATTCGCGGTCACCGGAGAACTGGGCCCGCCCAAGAGCGGTGATCCGGAGATTGTCCGCGAAAAGGCCCGGATCCTGAAGGGCAGCGTCGACGCGGTCAACATCACCGACTGCCAGACCGCCATTGTGCGCATGTCGTCGATTGCGGCGGGGCTGATTGCCTTGCAGGAAGGGGTGGAGCCGGTCATTCAGATGACGTGCCGCGACCGCAATCGTATCGGCATGCAGAGTGATATCCTGGGCGCCGCCGCCCTGGGCCTAAAGAATTTGCTCTGCCTGACCGGCGATCACCAGAAATTCGGCAATCATCCCAAGGCCAAGGGCGTCTTTGACATGGATTCCATCCAGATGCTTGGGATGGTCAAGGGTATGCGGGACGACCAGGTTTTTCAGTGCGGCGAGGCGATCAAGGATCACCCCCCGCGTCTCTTCCTGGGGGCGGCGGCCAATCCTTTTGCCCATCCCTTTGAGTTCCGCGCCGCCAGGCTTGGCAAGAAGGTGGCGGCCGGCGCTGACTTTGTCCAGACCCAGATCATTTACAATGTCGAGAAATTCGCCAGCTTCATGGCGATGGTCCGCGACCTGGGATTGCTTGACAAGGTGCATATTCTGGCCGGTGTCACCCCGCCCAAATCCCTTGGCATGGCGCGTTACATGAAGAAGTTCGTGCCTGGCATGGAGGTCACCGACGAGGTGATCAAACGCATGCAGGGAGCCAAGGACAAAGAGGACGAAGGCATAAACATCTGCGTTGATATCATCAACCAGGTGCGGGCTATTGAGGGCGTTGCCGGTGTGCACATCATGGCCATTGAGTGGGAAAAGGCGGTGCCTGAGATTGTCAGTCGGGCCAAGCTTGGCCCGCGGCCGGTTTTTGCGGACGATGTGACCGCACCGCCTGTTGCCGCGGCGCAGCGGATGAACGCAGCAGAACCGATTGCCCTCCGTGGACCGATTGCCGGGGAGCAGCCTGGAATCCTTGAAGTAGACGATGCGGGAGAACACGCGATGAATGAAAGAGAACGACAGATTGCCCTGGAGCAGGTCCGTGAGGGCCTTACAGCCCTGAAAGAGGCCCTGGGCAT
>DYDL01000223.1 GCA_020717925.1 Desulfocapsa sp. | reverse complement strand
CACCGCCTGCCGGAGAATGGAGTTGGTCATGCGGATGACCGGGGCGGCGTCGGCAACGTCGGTGATGATGCCTAAGGTCTCCTCCTCCTGTTCCGCAACGCTAATCTCGGTGCCGTCCACGCGGGGCTGAAGCTCGGGCAACTCCGAGCGAATACCATAGATACCGTTGAGCAGGAGGTTTAACTCGCTCTTGGAGCATATGAGAGGCTCCACCTCCATGTTGGTGAGGCTCTCCACCAGGTCCAAGGCGTTGATGTTCATGGGATCGACCATGGCCACCTTCAGCACAAAGGCCTCCTTGACCAAGGGGACGAGCTGGTTCTTGATGGCCAGGCTGTGGGGCAGGATAACCGCCAGTTCCTGGCCTATGGGATATTTTTCCGAGTCGTATTTTTCAATCGAAAGCTGCCGGCTCAACATGTCGATGATCTGCTCTTCGGACACGACGCCCGTTGAGATCAGAAAATCACCCAGATAGAGGCCGGACTTCTTCTGATCCGCCAAGCTGATGGTGAGCTGCTCCTCGGTGAGCACGCCGGATTCAACCAGCATCTCGCCAAGTCGTTTTCTAACCTTTTTCACGATAAGTTCCTGTGACGGGTCAAGGCTGGTCGACCTGGGTCGAGGCGGCCATTGGGGTCTGCGCGCCGCCGGTTAGGATCTTCGGGGTGATGAAGATCAACAGTTCTTCAAAGTCATTAGACTTGGAGTCGGTGCGGAAGAGGAATCCCAGCAGGGGCAGATCCTTGAGCCAGGGCACGCCGGCCGAGCCTTCGCTGTTGCGTTCCTTGGACAGGCCGGCGATGACCACTGTGGAGCCGTTTTCCACGATGAGCTTGGTCTGCGCCAGTTTCTTGATGATAAAGGGGTTGCCAAGCACGGTTCGGCTGGTATCGACCTCGTCCTTCTTGGCCTCGATATCGAGCTTGATCAGGTGGTCGGAGATGACATGGGGCGTCACCCTTAGACGCAACACCGCCTCCTTGTATTGAACGCTGATCTGTTTGTTCTCGTCCACGGTCTGGAAGGGCACCTCGGCGCCGGATTCGATGTTGGCCTCGATGTTGTCCAGGGTGGCGATGGAAGGCCGCGACAGGATGTTGGCCTTGCCCGCCTTCTGCAAGGCCGAGAGCTGGATTTCCAGCGAGTTGCCGCGGCTGTTGAAGTGCAGGAAGCCCAAGGAGGCCGGGTTGATTGAGCCAATGGCGGCCGCCGGCAGGTCGATGCCAAAGCCCTGGCCTTGGATGCCACCGCGGTTTTTGCCATCCACCCCAGGGCTGTACTCGATCTTGCCGGTTTCCGTGTTCAGCTCGCCGTTGATGCCACCCGGGGTGATACCGACGAAGCGGTCGGACGCAATCTGGTCAACCATCATCCAGCCCCATTGGGCACCGAGTTCCCGGGCCGTGTCCTTGCTGGTCTCAACAATATGAGCCTCGATGAGAATCTGCGGGGTGGGGCGGTCCAACTGCCGGACCTGGTCAACCAGGGCGGCGATATGGTCCTCGGCGTCCTGGATGATCAGGGAGCGGGAATGGATGTCCACCGATACCGAGCCGCGGGGATTACCCTCCTTGTTTTTGGCCAGCAGGAGTTTGACCGCTTCGACGATCTCGGTTGGGTTGGAAAATTCGATGGCCACGATTTCGGTGACCAGGGGGGAAACCCGGCCCTGTTCCAGCAGCAGCGCTTCCCGTTCCACTTGGACCTTGAGATCATCGACCGACATGACCCGCAGCAGATTATCGTCCCGGGTTAGAATGAGGCCATAGCTGCTGATGAGGCCGAGAAAGACATCGTTCCATGGCGTGTCGACGATGTGGGTATTCACCGAGCCGGTGACCGACGGGTTGATGAGGATGTTCTGGCCGGCCATGCGGCCCAGGGAGCGGAGCACCGTTCCCAGCGGGGTGTCGATAAAGGTGATGGAGATCTTCTGGCTGGGCAGGTCGGTTTTGTCTACCCCCGGTGGCATCTTTTGACTGGCGTCTGCCTGGTTGGCAGGTAGTGCAACTTGGCCAGCCTCCTGTCCAGTGGTCGGGGTTTTGCGGGCGTCCGGGCCAATGGGCAGCGAGTTTTCGGCCTTGGCGCGCCACTCATCGAAGAAAGGATCCTTCCGCGCGGTGTCGGTAGCGAAACAGCCTGCCAGAAGCGAGCAGCAGGCCAGCATGACAAGAAAGTACTTCAATGGGATAAGCATGGACCGGATCTCCGTTATTTTTTCAGTGGCCCCAGGTGGTCGTCACCAACCGTGCTTTCTTCCATCGGCGCCTGAATGCTCACCCTGAAATCAACGCCGTTCTGTTGGAGCAGGATGGCGTCGGGGCTGATCTCCTTCAGCATATAGCCCTCCACCGTCTCGCCCTGCTTGTAATCCTTGCCGTTGATGATGGCGAGTCGTCCCGTGTCCATGCCCATGTAGCCGGTATAGACCAGAACAGCCACGGCCGTGTTTTCGTCGCTGCCGGCAGCCGCGACTTCGGCAAAATCTTCCTGGGAGGAAAATGCCACGTTTTCCCAAGGAGCGGCGGCCAGAATCAGCACCTCGGTGGTTTTGGCCGCATCCTCGTTTTTGAGAATTTCCAGCCCTTCGGAAATCGTGGTCAGCATGTCATTGCCGGGCGTGATGGCGGCCTGCTCGGCCTCCTGCTTGCCGGAGGGCAGCAGGAACGAGATGAGCAGGTAGAGGACGGCCAGACCAGCCATGCCCATCAAAATCCTTTCACGTTTCTTGGTGCTGGCGTCACTCATAAGACTGGTTCACCTTGCTCGGACGGAGCGGGGCGGTTGGTGGGCAGTTCGTTGCGGACTTGAAAAATGAGATTCAGGCGCAGAGTGTCATGCTCGGCTGCAAAATTGAGGCTCCGCAGATCCTCCACATAGGGCAGCAGCAGAATCTGGGTTACCAGGGCGTGGAGGTTCGGCAAAGGGCCCAGGAAGGAAGCCATAATTCGCATGGATTTGCTATCCCCATCAAGGCCCTCAAGCTGGGGGCTGATCGTCAATGCTTCCACGGCGTTACCGCGGGCCAGATTTTGGAGCGCGCCCAGGATCTGGCCTAATTGCTCGGGAGTCAGCGCCTCGGGTTTGCCCGGGGCCGGCAGGTTTTGGGCTGCAAGGAGGCCTGCCTGCTGGTCAAGTTGTTGCTGGATAAGGTTGGCCTGTTCGAGGATGTTCAAGCGGTACTGTTCCGCAATAATTTCTTGGTCAAGGGCCAGGTTTCTGTAAACAGCCGGGCCAAGTAGCGCCAGTGCCACCCCGAGCACGATGACTATGCATATGGCTAGAACGGTCAGGTTCTGGCGGGGCAGGATTAGCGAGGGTTGGCTCTCCATGATTCAGTCCGTTACCTTCTGGTTTTCCTCGGCCAGGAGTCCGGCAGAGACATCAACATTGAAGCGCAGCACCTCTTGCCGCTTATATGTAGTTGTTTCTTTTGCCGCCACCTTGGTCGACCGGATGACGCTGCTGGCCGTGATTGTGCGCAGGTATCTGGCGAGCTCGAATTCCATGTTCTGCCGCGGTCCTATGACTATGCCCTGCATGGCAACGTTTATAGGTGCGTCCGTCACGGCGGCAGCCATGTTAACGTCCTCTCCGGAGCCGGCGGGCTTTGCCGGGCTAGCCTGTCCTGCCTCCAGAGTTAGGCTGGCAAGCATGATTTGCTTTGGCAGGTTACTGATGATTTTTCCTGCCACGGCCACCGGCAAGAAGCGCCTGGCCATGGTTAATTTTTCTTGCTGTCCCTCATTGAGACGATGCAGACCTTCCGTGAGCCGATCGGTTACCTCCTGCAAATCGGCGGCAGGTGTGTGCTGCCCGATCCTGTCAACTACTGCCGCCAACTGGTTCTCCTTGGCGTGGATTTGAATTCTTTGCCAGCCAAAGAGGCCGACACAGGCCAGCAGGATGACCAGGGTGGTGGCGACAATGGCGTTGTTGAGACGGCCAATCTGGCGCGCCTTGCCCTTCTGTTCATGGGTCTGGAGAAAATTCTGGGTGGCGGATTGGTCGGACAGGGCCATGCCAAAGGCGGTAAGCAGCCGGTGGTCCTGCAAGGAGA
Source organism: Desulfocapsa sp. (assembly GCA_020717925.1). GTDB lineage: Bacteria > Desulfobacterota > Desulfobulbia > Desulfobulbales > CG2-30-60-27 > CG2-30-60-27. Next base: position 313 of record DYDL01000223.1, on the reverse strand, counting down.
CGGTCGTGGTCAGAGGTTTGTGTACCTGGCAATCGATGCCGATTTCGCGGGCAAAGTAGGCGGCCAGTGCAGTGCTGGAAAACGACACACCGTCGAGCATGATCAGGCTGGCCCTGGGTACGGCGAAGTTGTTTTTGCAGTAGTCCAGGGTCCGTTCCAACTGGCGGACCAGACGTACGGCGGCCGGCAGTTCCAGGTCGAACAAGGTCTGGTCTTCCGTCAGCAGACCCTGCCAGGGGTCTGGCATATTACCGGCCCCCCTGGCGCTGAAGAGCAGTTGCCGGCACCCGGCATCGTCGAGAATGACGCCCTG
>DYDL01000222.1 GCA_020717925.1 Desulfocapsa sp. | reverse complement strand
CTGGCAGAAAACGAACCGAAGTCAATAGCTTGGTCACGGAAGCTGGCGGCGCACTGGCGTGACCTTGACTTCGACGACTGATGCTATAGGGTCGTTGGCCGAAATTCAGGAATGAGAGACAAGCCGAAGCTGATTTTCGTCAATCCTCCTTATGAGGAATATGCCGCCGGAAAAGGGCGCCGCGGTCAGATACGGGTCTATCCATCGCTTGGCGTTTCTTATCTGATTTCTTCTCTCGAAACGGACCCGGACGTTGATTGTGACATCAAGCTGATTGATTGCGGTGCGGACGACCTTGGTGTCGAGGGATTGATGGAGCGGCTGGCGGCGGAACAGCCCGCGGTGGTGCTGATCACGGTGGGCACCTTCACGCTCCGCGCCGCGAAGCAGATCACGGATGCCTGCCGAAAGGCTTTGCCGTCGGCGAGAATTGTTCTGGGAGGCATTCATTTCAACCACTCGCCGGGCGAGTTCAAGCATTTTGACGCGGGCTACGCTCTGCGGGGCGATTGCGAGTTCACCATCCGCGCGTTGATCAAGTGCATGCTCAACAACGATGCGGAGGGCATCCGGAACATCGAAGGCATCGTTTACAAAGCGGACGGCGAGCTTGTCGTCGGCAAGCCCGCAGGCATTCGAGACCTCAACAGCATCCCCTTTCCCGACAGGACCAGGCTGGACCCGCAGAAATACATCTACCCCTTGTTCGACAAGAAGTTCACCACCATCATCGGAAGCCGGGGATGCCCGTATAAGTGCGTCTATTGCGGGCTGCCCAACAACCTGAGCTATCGGAAGAGGTCGGTCGAGAACATCGTCGAGGAGCTGAAGACGATCGTGGCCCGTGGCTATGAATACGTGTCGTTCAGCGACGATCTTTTCTCGCTCGAGAGGAACCGGGTGCTCGATCTCTGCGCGCAGATCCACGCCAACGGCCTCCGATTTGAATGGGGCTGCGCGACGCGGGCCGACTGCGTGGACTACGAACTGCTTTGCACGATGCGAGCGGCTGGATGCCGGGACGTGCGGTTTGGGATCGAGACCGGCGTGGAGAAGCTCCGGAAGAAAATCATCGGCAAGAACATCACCAACGACCAGTGTGTCGCCAGCGTCCGCGACGCAAAGCGGGCCGGGCTGGTTGTTGTGGGCTTCTTCATTTTCGGACATCCCTCCGAAACGTTGGAGGACATGAGAGAAACGAGCCGGTTTGCCAACAGCCTCGAACTGGACTACATCGGCATCAGCATCGGCATCCCCATTCCCAACTCCGGCCTGTGCAAGGTGGCCCTGGCCGAAGGCATCCTCGACGAACGCATCTGGGAACACGTGCTCATGGGCCAGAAGGAGATTCCGCGCTACCATCCCCCCGGCGTGTCCCTCGACGCCATGAGCCAACTGCTCTCGCAATCCATGCGGTCCTTCTACTTGCGCCCGTCTTATGCCATGAGACAGGTGAGGAGTATTCGAAGCGTTCAGGACCTTGTTTTTCGGATCAAGACCGGCTGGAGACTCCTCTCAAGCTACGCCCGCCGCTGAACCCGATGGCCCGTCAGCTTCCTCCGAGGAAGAAACGGTGTTGCTCGTAAAGTTCTTCGAGACGGCGGCGCTCTTCCTCCGATAGCGGTCCCATGCGACTCGCGCCGGCGTTGTCGTCCACGTGCGCCTGGGTCAACATGCCGGGGATGGCGGTGGAGACGCCGGGGTAGGAGAGGCAGAAACGCAGCGCGACCTGCGCAGGGGTTTGCTCCGCCACGGGCGCGACGGCGGCGCGGAACGCCTGCCCGGCGGCCGTCCAGTGCCGTCGTTGATCAAGCGACCAGCGTTGGCGGTGGTCGCTCGGGTCGAAACTGGTTTCGGCCGTGTATTGCCCGGTCAGGAAACCGAAACATAACGGCGTGCGGATGATGCAGCCGGTCTGCTGGCGGGCGCAAAGGTCGAGCAGGCCGTTCTGGCGGGCGCGCTGGTCGGCGAGGTTGAAGTTGACCTCGATGACGGGCGCGCCGAAGCGCGTGACGGCGACGAGCGCGTCATCGGGCGAACGCGCGGAGACGCCCCAGGCGCGGATGCGTCCGTCGCGCTGGAGGGTTTCCAGCAGGCGGATGAGGTCCGGTTGCTGGTCAATCAGCGCGATGGGTGGGTCGTGCAGCAAAAAGACGTCGGCGTAGTCGGTGCAAAGCCGTTTCAAGCTTGCAGTCAATGCCTCCCGCAGGTGCGCCGAAGAGAAATCCTGTTCGCCGCGCGCCGAGACGAAGCCGGCTTTGGTGGCGATGACGACCCGGTCGCGCAAGCCGGCGAACGCCTCGCCCAACAGGCGTTCGCTGTGGCCGGAGCCGTAGAGGTCGGCGGTGTCGTAGAAGGTGATGCCCGCCTCGAAGGCGTGGCGGAGGGCGCGGAGCGATTCGCGGTCGTCGGCCGGGCCGTAGGCAATCGAGCCGCCCACATCGCCGCCGAGGCCCCAGGTGCCGAAGCCGATTTCGGAAACATGCAGACCGGTCTGGCCGAGGGGGCGTGTCTTCACGTCGTCAACGGTCCGCTTTTTCACCGCCGAGGGGGCGGGCTCTATAGAGGTAGGCGCCCCGCTTGTTGCCATACCAGACCACCTCGCGGCACCAGTCGTCCCAGGTGGTCCACTTCTCCCGAGTGCGGTCAATGAAGTAGCGCGACGGCGTCTCTTCCAGCGGAACCGAAGTGCCTTCGAGGACGCCGCGGTAGAACTCCCAGACGTTGTAGGACAGCGCCAGTTCCAAGTCTTCCGTTTGGAACGGCAGCTTGAGCAGGCTCTGGTTGAGCGTGATGGCGTCGCGCAACAGCTCGGGTTCCACCTCGACGAATTTCTCGCGTAGCAAGCGCGCCAGCAGCCACTCGGCTTCCTGGTAAAACGCCTCCAGCCGGCTTTCGCGGGCGAGCTTGATGAAGACATACTCGTCAGTCGGCCACCAGATGTTCAAGCACTGCTCCGAGCGGGTGTATTCCGGGCCGCCCGCTTGAATGTTGCGCGCCTGCTCGTCGAAGAAATCGCGCGCCTCGGACAAGATGGGAAAGGCGGCCAAATCGCCCTTGGAAAACGCCTCCAGCAGGTCGCGGTAGCTCAAGCCGGCCACCTCGTGCAGGAGGATCAGAGGGACCTGCAACAGCTTGTTGAAGTGCAGCAACGCCGTCATCCACGAGAACGTCCGCGTCCGCACCCAGTCCGCCGGCGGCATGGTGTTCGTGGCGACTACCAACTCCTGGGTCTCGTGGACGTCGTCTTTGGACTCCGCGAGCGAGCCGTGGATGTTGATGATCTTGGTCTCCACGACGACCATGCCGAACTTCTTCTGATACGCCGGGTCGCCCATTTCCGCGTTGGGCAGGATGGCGAGGTTGATGAACTGAATCCGGTTGTGCTGGCCATCGGCAATGATCTTGGAAATCCCCTCGATAAATGAGTCGTAGGTCTCGCCCGGCAGGCCCAGGATGATGTCGGTGAATGTCTCCACGCGGTCGCGCGCGAACCGGTGCTGGAGTTCCTGGTAGGTCTCGGTGGAAATGTTCTGGCGCTTGATGTTCCTGAGCGTCGTCGGATCGAGCGACTGGAGCGCGATGGCGACGCCTTTGTTCATGCCGGCGTCGGCGAGGATTTTCTGCACCATGTAGGCGCGCTCGGTGGCGTTCTTGGTGCCCTGGACCGACAGCGCCTTCGGATAGCCGCGCTTCTTCTTGGTCTCGGCGACGCGCTGGGCGATGTCCAGGTCGCGGTGCAGGATGCCGAAATTGGAGTCGCAGCAGAAAATGAACTCGATCTTATTCTCAGCAAACCATTCCACCTCCCGCGTCAACCGTTCCATGTCGAACTGCGTCAGCTTGGTCTGGATGGCCGCGCCCCACTCGCAGAACGTGCAGTGGAACGGGCAGCCGCGGTTGGTCTCCCACAACGCCAGCCATTGCGCCTGCGGGTTGGCCCGCATCAGCGGTTCGAAAGCGCCCTCCAGGTAGGGCGAAGGAAGCACGTTCAGGTCCTTCAGCCGATCCACCAGCGGGTTCACCACAAACCGGCGGTCCTTGTCGAGGAAACTGATCGAAGGAATCCCGCTCCAATCTCGCGACGGATACGCCTCCATGATTTTCAAGAACACCTGCTCGCCCTCGCCCTGGCAACAAATGTCAATGAACGGATGCTGGCGCAGGAAGTCCTCGGCACGGTTCGGCGCGTGCGGCCCGCCAAACACGATCCAGGTGTCCGGCCGTCGTTCCTTCAGCCGGCGGGCGATTTCCAGCGAGATGCGGAAATTCCAAACGTAGGTGCTGAAACCCACGATGTCCGCCTCGAGCAATTGCTCGACCGCCTCTCCCACCGGCATCCGGCGGAACAGCGGCGGCAGAAACTCGTAGCGTTTCGGATCGGCGGCGTATTTC
>DYDL01000027.1 GCA_020717925.1 Desulfocapsa sp. | reverse complement strand
CAATCGTGTTTAGAGTTAACGTAACCCGTGGGAGGAAAGCACAATTTTCTACCAGAATCCCGCCGAAGTTGCATCAAAATTTAAGAGCCACTCACCTACAGGAAGCACTCTATGAAAATCGCAATCAGCGGCAAGGGCGGCGTCGGCAAGACCACCATCATGGCCCTGCTGGCCTACAAACTGAAGGAGGTTGGCAAGGAAGTATTGATCATCGATGCCGACCCGAGCCCGCATATGGCCCAGACCATCGGCGTGACGGATGTTGGCGCCATTGTCCCCATTGCCGAGATGAAGGAGATGCTGGTCGAACGCTCCGGCAAGACGCCCGGCTCACCCTTCTACAACATCAATCCCCAGGTGGACGACCTGCTGGCCCGCTACATGGTGGAAAAAAACGGCATCAAGCTCATGGTGCTGGGCGCCATCCAGGAGGGGGAAGGAGGCTGCGCCTGCGCCGAGAACACGGTACTGAAAAGGCTGTTGACCAAACTGCTGCTCGCGCCCAGCCAATTTGTGCTCCTCGACATGGAGGCTGGCGTCGAACACCTGGGTCGTGGCACGGTGGTCGGCGTTGACCGGTTACTGGTGGTGGTCATACCCTCCAAGTCCAGCGTGCGCACCGCGCTCAAGATCAAGAAACTCGCCCAGGATACGCGGCTGAAAAAGGTCTCCTTTGTAGGCAACCTGGTGGCGGATGACGAGGACCAACGTTTCCTGACTGAAGGGTTGGGCGAGGAACCACTGGCCTTTTTCCCGGACAACCCGGCCCTGCGCAAAAACGAGCGGAACGGGCTGGCCATCGACCAAGTGGCCGACCGCCTGGAGGAAGCCACAACTACTCTGCTCAACCGATTGCTGGAGGGCTGAGAAAGCTGAAGGCCTCGCAGCTATTGGTCTCCTATAGGTTCCATAAGTCCCATGGGTCACCAGAAGGAAATACCCCCTACATGTCATACTTTTTATAGAGGGTCTCGATGCACTCCGGGCAGAGACCATGGCTGAACTCGGCCGCGGAATGGTTGCGGATGTAGACCTCGATGGCCTCCCAGTAGCCCTGATCGTTGCGGATCTTCTTGCAGGCGCTGCAGATGGGGATAAATCCGCGCAGCGTCTTGATCTCGCTAAGCTGCTTCTCCAGGAGCCGATTCTTTTCCTCGATCTCCAGAAGCTGCTGACGGATGACCTGCTCCTGCCGGTGCAAATCACAAAACACCTTGACCTTGCTCTGCAGTATCTCCGGCTCGATTGGCTTGGTGAGATAATCCACCGCCCCGGCCTCGTAGCCCTTGAACACATGCCGCTGCTCCGTACTGATGGCGGTGACAAAGATAATCGGCACCCGTCTGGTCCTTTCACTGCCACGAATAAAGGCGGCGGTTTCAAAGCCGTCCATCTCCGGCATCTGCACATCAAGCAGCACCAGGGCAAAATCATGCTCCAGCATAAGCCGCAATGCTTCCTGGCCAGAGGCCGCGGTTATGATGGCAACACCTGGTTGCTCCAGCAGGGCCTCCATGGCCAGTAGATTTTCCGGCCGATCATCCACCACGAGAATCTTGATTGAGTCACCCACGCTTTCCCTCCAGCAACCCCTGCATCAGGGGACCGATCTCCACAAGCGGCACAACGTAATCAACTTTCGTACTTGCGATGGCAGCCTGCGGCATCCGACTGGCCACCGCGGTAAGGGGATCCTGGACCACGCAGGTGCCGCCAAACTTCTTGATGGCCTGTAACCCAAGGCTGCCGTCGGCATTGGCGCCGGTCAACACGACGCCGATGAGTTTGTCGCCGTAAGCCTCGGCCGCAGTCTCGAAAAGCACGTCAATGGCGGGCCGCGAAAAGTTCACCCTTTCCTCCCTGGAGAGCGACAGGGTGCGATCCGCCTCCACCATCAAATGGTAATCGGGCGGGGCTATATAGGCAATACCTGGCTGCGGTATCTCCTTTTCCTCGGCCTCCTTCACCACGATACGAGAGTGCCGGTTGAGCACCTCGGCCAGGAGATTGTCCGAGTGCGGGCTCATGTGCTGCACAATCAGCAACGGCACGGCAAAATGCGCGGGCAGAGCCGCAAGTATGGTATGCAGGGCTTCCAAGCCGCCGGCCGACGCCCCCATCACAATGGCCTCAAAGCCTGACTTAATCATGCTCACTCGTTCTGACTTCGGTCGCCCGGCAAATATTTTTTCTGAAAGATCTTCTCCTTCTCATTGAGAAGCAAAAGTTGATCAAAGTATTCGGAAAAAGCGAGGTTTTCCTTCTGACCCATGCATAGGAAGCCGCCGTCGATTAGGCTTTCCATGAACAGGTTTACCACCTTTTTCTGCAATTGCCGGTCAAAATAGATGATAACGTTGCGACAGACGATCATGTGCATTTGCCCGAAGACCCCGTCGGTCACCAGGTTATGATCCGCGAATACTACCCGTTCCCGCAAATCCGCAGCCATGAGTACGGAATCATACCTGGCGCTGTAATAATCGGCAAAAGAACGCTGCCCTCCGGACTTCTGATAATTTTCCGTATAAACCTTGATCCGGTCAATAGCGTAAATCCCCTTCTTGGCCTTTTCCAGCACGATCTGGTTGAAATCAGTGGCATAGATCTGGACTCGGTCATAGAGCCCCTCCTCCCGCAGCAGGATGGCCAGGGAATAAACCTCCTCGCCGCTGGAACAACCCGCCACCCATACCTTGATAAAGGGATAGGTCTTTAGAAAGGTCACAACCTCCGCACGGATGGCCTTGAAAAAGCTGGGATCCCGGAACATCTCCGTGACATTGATCGACAGGTCGAGCAGCAGGCGGTCGAAAAAATCAGCATCATGGATGAGCCGGTGCGTCATCTCGGAGATCGAGGTAAAGTTGTCGAGCAACTGCCGCCGGCTGATCCTCCGCTTCAGGTGGGCCATGGAATAATTCCTGAAGTCATAGCCGTACTTCTGGAAGATAGCCTCCAGCAGCAATCTTATCTCAATGTTCTGATTTTCCAGTTCTTCCATGCGACGCAAAAACCTCGGCTATTCAGATGTACCTATGTCGCTTTACATCTTTCAGCCTTGAGCCTTGAGCTTTCAGCTTTGAGCTCTTCCCCTACTGATACAACCAGACCCGCAGCAGGGATAGCAGTTTCTCGGAGTCAATGGGCTTGGGCAGATAATCGTTGGCCCCGGCCTCGATACACTTGGTACGATCACCCCGCATGGCCTTGGCGGTAAGGGCGATAATGGGCAATTTGGCGAACTCCCGCTGCTTGCGGATCTCACGCATGGTCGCATAGCCGTCCATCTCTGGCATCATGATGTCCATGAGGATCAGGGCGATATCCGGATTTTCCTTGAGTTTGGCCAACCCTTCCCGGCCATCACGCGCCGCCACCACCTGCATGCCCTTGCCTTCCAGCAGGCCGGTCAGGGCATAGACATTGCGCATATCGTCATCAACGACCATGATCTTCTTGTCAACCAGCATGGCCTCACGGTTGTGCACCATGCGCAGCATCTGCTGTTTCTCCTCCGGCAGGTTGGCCTCCACGCGATGCAGAAAAAGGGTGGTCTCGGCCAGCAAGCGCTCCGGTGACTTAACCCCTTTGACGATGATGCTGTCGGCGTACTGCTGAAGATTTTCCTCCTCGTCGCGGGTTAGGGCTTTGCCGGTGTAGATGATGATTGGCAGGTTGGCCAGGGATCTCTCCCGCATCCTGGCCAACAGTTCAAAGCCGGTCATATCATGCAGGCCGAGGTCAAGGATCATGCAGTCAAAGGGTTCCCTGACCAACTGCTCCAGGGCCTCTGTTCCGGAACCAACATCAATGGTGACCACGTCGCCGTTGCCGATCAATTCCACCAGGCCATGACGCAACACCTCATTATCCTCGACGATGAGCAGCCTTTTAGCCCGGCGAGACAGCACCTGCTCCAAGTTGTGGAAGACATCTTGCAAGGCCTTGGCGTCGATCGGTTTGGTGATAAAACCGATGGCGCCCATCTTCAGCGCCTCCATGGGATTGTCGTGACCTGAGATGAAATGCACCGGGATATGGCGGGTGGCCGGATTGCTCTTCAACCGCTCCATCACCTGCCAGCCATCGATTCCGGGCAGACCAATGTCGAGGATAATGGCGCTGGGCTTGTAATAGTCGGCGAAATGCAGCCCGGTTTCCCCGTCCTCGGCCACCAGACACTGGAAGCCAGCCTCCTTGCCAAGGTCAACGACCACCTGCGAGAAGAGGACATCGTCTTCAATGATAAGCAAGGATTTGTCGCTGGGGCGGATGTGTTTGCGATCATCCCGAACCTCGTCGTCCGGCTGCGGGCGTAACTGCATGGCGGGCAGCGGCAAGGTCGGCGGCTTCGTCGCCACGGCTGCGGGCTGTGGTACCGACGGGGTACTGCACAAAGGCCTTTCCGGCACATAGAGGGTGAAGGTAGAGCCGCGCCCCTCCTGGCTGGTCATGCGGATTTCGCCGCCCAGCACCCAGGCGAGTTCCCGGGAAATGGAGAGCCCAAGGCCCGTGCCGCCATATTTCCGGCTGGTGGTGCCGTCCGCCTGCTGAAAGGCCTCGAAAATGGCCTGATGCTTATCCAGTGGCACGCCAATGCCGGTATCGCTCACGGCAATGGCGATATACTTGGTGGAATCCTGGCCGGCCGGCGCTGCCGCAACAATTTCTTCCGCCTTGGGACAGTATATCCGCAGAGTGACGCCGCCTTTTTCGGTAAATTTGAAAGCGTTGGAAAGAAAATTGTTGATGATCTGCAAAAGACGCCGGCCGTCGGTTTCGATCTGTGCCGGCAGATCAGCGGCCAACTCCACCGCAAAGTTCAGCCCCTTGCCAGCCGCCACCTCCCGGAACAACCCTTCACAGCTACCAGCCACGTCCGCCAGCACCATGGGGGCCATGGTGAAAGTCAACTTGCCCGCCTCCACCTTGGAAAGGTCGAGAATCTCGTTGATCAGGTGCAGGAGATCCTGGCCCGAGGAGTGTATGGTGGCCGCGTATTCCAACTGTTTCTTGGTCAGATTGTCATTCTTCCCCTGGTCGGCCAGCAGATGAGAAAGGATGATCATGCTGTTGAGGGGCGTTCTTAACTCATGGGACATATTGGCGAGGAACTCGGACTTATAGCGACTGGCCATTTCCAGGTCCATGGCCTTCTGCTGGATGTCGATCTTGGCCTTTTCCAGGGCCTCGTTCTGCCGGTGAATGGCATCCTTCTGTTTTTCCAGGGTCCGGGTACGTTCCTCCAATTCCTCGTTGGCCACCTGCAACTCTTCTTGCTGGGTCTGCAAGGCTTCTTCGGATTCCTTAAGGATATCGGTCTGTTCCTGGAGTTCCTCGTTGGTCACCCGCAACTCTTCTTGCTGCGCCTGGAGTTCAGCGGCCTGAATTCTGGTCTGCTCCAGAAGTTTGGCCATATGTTCCCTGGCCTGACAGAGATTGACGGCCATGCCGATGTTATGGCTGACCTCATCGAGAAGGCCGAGATGAAAATCGTTAAACTCGTGCAGGGCGCCAAGTTCCAGCACCCCCTTCACCTTATCCTCAAAGAAAAAGGGCAACACCACTATGCTCCTGGGCTCGGTCACGCCGAGGCTGGAGCTGATCTTGAGGTAATCGGCCGGCACCTCACGCAGCACGATCTTCCGGCCCGTTGCGACAGCCTGGCCGACGAGGCCCTGACCGGAGCCGAGGTGCTCTGGTCGCGCGATCGTCTCCTGGTAAGCGTAACCACCGACCAGTTTGAGATCATGGTCGCTTACGGCCACGTAGAAAGAACCAACAACGGCGTTCAGGTATTCGGCCAGAAAGGTGATGATGTGATTGCCCAGAGTCTCGATCTCCTGGGCGCCGTTCATCACATCGTGCAGTTCGGTTTCGCCGGTCTGCAGCCAGTTACGCTTCTCCACCTCGAAGCGGGCTTCCAGCAACTCCTTATTGTTGCGCTCCAGCTCGGCACCACTTAAACTCAAGTCCGCCTCCACCCGCTTCCGCTCGTTGATCTCTTCCTGAAAGCGGGCGTTGGCCTGGCGGATGACCTGGAAATCCAGAACCCGGCGATGCTCATAGAACCGGAAAATGGTAAGGATACCGCCCAGCAGCAGAAAAAAGAAGACCAGCAGCACGTTCTGCACCACCCGGAACTGTTCAAAGGCGGTGCGCACGCTGGACTGCAGAATGGTCTCAATGGCGTCGGCATCAGCTACAAAGCCTGCAAAACTCTGGTGCAGCACCTCCGCGTTCGCCCTACCCCCGGTCGGCCCGGCCCGCAATAATTCCGCCACCTTGCCACGGAACTGCTGGAGTTTGATGCGCAGGTCCGAGAGCTTTTCTCGCAGGAAGAAATTATTGATCGGCACAAAGGTGCCCAGGGAATTTTGGCCACCCTCCAGCATGGCCTTGGCGTACCAGTCCGCATAGGCGAAGTGTTCATCCACAATGTCCGCCTTATACTGGGCGGTGCCACGCAACACCTCGGCTGTCTTCAGGTAGCCCTTGGTCCACTCCAGTTTGATCTCAATCAAGGCGTCGGTCACCGGATGATACATGGTGGTCAGCCGGCGCCCGAGATAATAGTCGTAGACCATCATGCCCATGGACACGACCAGCACCAGGCTAATGGCCGCGTACATCCAACCGGGAATGGTAAGCCGACGCTCCCTTTTACCGCTGATCTCGCCCTCTACTGAACCGCTCATACCCCTCCATGTTACCGCAACACGGACCTTTGGACAGCACAAGACGCCTGCCACCCTTGCCGCCTGCCTTCACCGACAAAACATCGCCAAGGCAAGCAAATATACTTTTCCTGCGCAGCCCCCGCCACTTGAAAATGGCTCATGCCGGAAAAAGCCGGTTACCAGGATGAATGGCCGGGAGCGGCCGGATCAGCCGAAGCAAAGGCCGCAATCCGGGCAGGTAGTAAGGTTGGTGGAAAAACAGTGGCCACAGGCCGGGCAGGTCGCCTCCTGTTGCCCAGGATCAAAGACCGCGTCCACATGCGCCGGAGCCGGAGCATGGACATCCATGCCGGTCGCCTTGCGGTAGGCCGCATTGAGCAACTGCAAGGCGGCGGCCGCATCCTGCCGCCGCACATGGAGATTGATCATGGAGGGAGCACACCCCTTCTTGGCGCAAGAATTTTCGTCGCCAGTGGCCAGGGAGCCGATGCGCTGGCCAAAAAGCACATCTTGCAGCGCCTTGATGTCAGCCAGCGGACCGCGATAGACCTGCACAAGCTCGTCACCTTCCTGGATTTCAAACGAACGACTCTCAAGCACCGACCGGCGCTCTTCCTCTTCCCGCAGGCGCTCACGCCCGCTCACGAGGACAACGCGGCAGACCGCGCACTGGACAATGTCGGCTCGATATTCATCGCCGCATTGCGGGCAATACTTTAAGTCAGGATCAATCATCATGGCCTCCAGAAAAAGTTAAGCGGCCAGCTCTCGGCGCTCAGCTAAAAAGTATTCACGCTCACATCAAAGAATAAAGCGGCTCAGATCATCATCCCCGGAAATCCCGGACAACTGTTCCCGCACATAGCCGGCCGTTACCTCAAACTGCGCGGCCTTGGCGTCCGGGGCGTCAAAGGAGATAGTTTCCAGAAGTTTTTCCATGATGGTGTAAAGCCTGCGGGCGCCGATATTCTCGGTTCTGCCGTTGACCTCGGCAGCCAGCCTGGCGATCTCGCGGATTGCCCCTTCCTCGAAGACCAGCTCAATGCCCTCGGTATGCAACAGGGCGGTATACTGTTTGATGAGTGCGTTCCGCGGTTCGGTGAGGATCCGGAAGAATTCCTCCTCGCCCAGGGCGTCGAGTTCAACGCGAATCGGGAAACGTCCCTGCAACTCCGGGATCAGATCGGACGGTTTGCTCAGGTGAAAGGCGCCGCTGGCGATAAACAGGATATGGTCGGTGCGCACCATCCCATACTTGGTGGCAACCGTGGAGCCCTCGACAATGGGCAGCAGGTCGCGCTGCACCCCCTCTCGCGAGACCTCGGCGCCCGTAGCCCCACCACCCTGGCGCGAGGTGATTTTGTCAATCTCGTCCAGGAAGATGATGCCCGACTGCTCGGTAAACCTCCTGGCCTGGTCAACCACCGCCTCCATATCCACGAGTTTGGCGCTCTCCTCACCCTCCAACAGGCGCCGGGCCTCGGTCACCTTGAGCTTGCGGCGTTGCTTGCGGCCGGGAAAGATCTTGCCGAATGCGTCCCGCAGGCTGGCCCCCATGGAATCCATGCCAACCCCGGAAAAGGCCTCCATCATGGGCAGACTGGCGCCCTGCTCCACATCCATCTCCACCATCTTGTCGTCGAGTTTCCCCTCTGCAAGCATCCGGCGAAATTTTTCCCGGGTGCTTACCGGATCACCTTTTCTGGCCATGAGACCGGCCTCCAGATCGGTGAACTCTCCCGCCGCCAAACTCTGGTTGGTAAAGCTTTGCGGGGCAGGCGGCACCAGGAGATCAAGCAACCGCTCCTCCGCATGCTGCCGCGCCGCGTCCGCCACCTTGCCCCCCTCCTCCTCCTTGACCATGTTGACTGCCAACTCAACCAGGTCGCGGACCATGGATTCCACGTCCCGGCCCACGTAACCGACCTCGGTGAACTTGGAGGCCTCCACCTTGAGAAAAGGCGATTGCGCCAACCGGGCCAGACGCCTGGCGATCTCGGTCTTGCCCACCCCGGTGGGACCGATCATGATAATGTTCTTGGGCGCGATCTCGTCCTGCAAGGGTAGCGGCACCTGCTGCCGGCGCCAGCGGTTGCGCAGGGCGATGGCCACGGAACGCTTGGCATTATGCTGGCCGATGATATAGCGGTCCAATTCGACCACGATTTCCTTCGGGGTCAAAGGATTAGGCGTACTCATAGTTTTTCCAGAACAATGTTGCTGTTGGTGTAAATGCAGATGGAGGCGGCGATATCCATGGCGGCCCGGCAGATGGCCTCGGCATCAAGGTCGCTGTGGGCCACCAGGGCCTTGGCGGCGGACTGGGCATAGGGACCGCCGGAGCCAATGGCCAGAATGCCGTCGTCCGCCTCGATGACATCACCAGACCCGGTGATGAGCAGGGAGCGATCCTGATCCGCGGCGACCAGCAAGGCCTCAAGCCGCCGAAGCATCCTGTCGGTGCGCCAGTCCTTGGCCAGTTCCACCGCGGCCCTGAGCAGGTTGCCATTGTACTGGCCGAGCCTCGCCTCCAGCTTGTCGAACAGGGTAAAGGCATCGGCCGTGGCACCGGCAAAACCGGTGATGACCTTGCCGTCATAAAGGCGCCGCACCTTCCTCGCCTCGTGCTTCATGATGGTGTTGCCTAGAGTGACCTGGCCGTCGCCAGCCACCACCACCTCGCCACGATGACGAACCGCCAGGATTGTTGTGGAACGTATCTTCACCACTAAGTCCTCGTTAGAAATTCATAACATCAGGTTGTTTAGACTGTAGTCTTTTAGTCTGTCAGTAAGAACGATTGGGAAGCAAGGCTTGCCCTGTCGTTACAGTTGCTAACAGACTAAACACCTTCAGACTATTTCCCTTAAACGGTTACAAAGCTGCCCTCAACCGGCCGACGCCTCTCCTCGCCGCGCCAGCGGATGGGCGCGGTCGTAAACCTCCATGAGGTGATCCACGTTCAGATGGGTGTACCTCTGGGTGGTGGACAGGCTCACATGACCAAGCAACTCCTGCACCGACCTCAGGTCGGCGCCCATCTCCAGCAGGTGGGTGGCACATGAGTGCCGCAGGGCATGGGGAGTAACCCGGGCGGTTATACCCGCCCGCCTGGCATACATGCTAACCTGTCGCTCGATGCTGCGGGTAGTAAGCCGGCCCCCGTGGTTGTTCAGAAAAACCGCCCCTGATACCACGGCGCGCCCGCGGGTGGCTACCAGCCGCTGCCGCTCCTCCCCATACCCGGCCAGGGCAGCCAGGGCCATGCGGCCCACCGGCACGATTCGCTCCTTGCTCCCCTTGCCCTTGACCCGTACCAGGCCCGCCCCGTGGTCGATCATGGCCAGATCCAGCCCGGCCAACTCCGCTACGCGGATACCGGTGGAATAGAGCAACTCCAGAATGGCTCGATCCCTGGCCGGAAAACGATCCGTCTCGCCGGGCGCCGCCAGCAAGGCCACCATTTCATCCACGGAAAGAAATACCGGCAAATGGCGTCCCTGTTTCGGCATGGAGATCACTGCGGCCGGGTTGCTTGCCACCAGGCCGCGACGCAGCAAAAACTTGAAAAGCGACCGCAGGGAAGAAAGCTTCCTCGCCACCGTGGCGGCCCGATTCCGGCGGTACAGAGAATAGACAAATGAACGCACCGCGCCGCTGGCGACCTCCGCCGCGGCGATATCAGGGCCGATAAAGTCGTAAAACTCAGCCAAATCCCGCCGATAAGCGGTCAGGGTGTGCGGCGAATAGCCACGCTCCACCGCCAACCAGGAGAGAAAAGTCTCGATATGCTCATGCAAGGAAGATGTCATAGCCGTTGGCTGCCAACACACCAGTCAGACTACCATACCAGGATTTTTTTGAAAAGGCGTTGCCCGGACCGCCGTCATCTTATACTATAAAAAATTACTGCCCTTGGGATTGTACGCAACAGGAGACAAAAATATTATTGGCCCCGTGGCCCGGTATCCGCCCTATGAAAACCTTGGCCAAAAAATCCTTTGAAGAGTCGCTTGCCCGACTGGAAGAGATCACCCAGGCCCTTGAGGACGGCGACCTCTGCCTGGAAGATGCCATGAAAAAATTCGACGAAGGGGTGAAACTGGCCGAATTCTGCAATGCAAAACTGGCCGAGGCGCAAAAAAAGGTCGATATCCTGTTAAAGAAAAACGGCACCCTGACCGCCGTCCCCTTTGCCGACGACGAAGACCCGGACGGTGCTGGCCAGGCTCAGGCATGATCCCGGTTAATCAACATGGCCTAAAGAATTTCCATGGACATCAAGCAGTATCTCAATGAGCAGCGGCTCCTGGTGGAGGAGGCTCTAAAAACCTTTCCGCCCATGGAGAAAGGGTTGCTGGCCGATCATTTCACGGCCATGCGCTACTCGCTCCTGGCTGGCGGTAAACGCATCCGGCCGTTACTCTGCATGATGACCGCCGCGGCCCTCGGCGCCAGCATGGATAAGTACATGGCCATTCCCTGCGCCCTGGAATACATCCACACCTATTCACTCATCCATGACGACCTGCCAGCCATGGACAACGACGACCTGCGCCGGGGCAAGCCGACCAACCACAAGGTCTTTGGCGATGCCCAGGCCATCCTGGCCGGGGATGGCCTGCTCACCATGGCCTTTGAACTGCTTGCCGGTGGTGCCCTGCCGGATTGCCTGTTGGCCACGGACCGACTCCGCATCATATATCTTATTGCCAGCGCCGCTGGTTCCCAAGGTATGGTGGGCGGTCAATCGCTGGATGTGGCCAGCGAGGGTAAAATCATATCCTTTGAGACCTTGGCCGCCATCCATGCCCGCAAAACCGGGGCACTGATCACGGCCAGCGTCCAGGCCGGTGCCGTATTGGGCGGCGCCGACACCTCCCAATTCGACGCCCTCACCGCTTATGGCCAAAATCTCGGCCTGGCCTTTCAGATCACCGATGACCTGCTGAATGTAGAGGGAAGCCCGGCGGAATTGGGCAAGGCGGCCGGTTCGGACGCGGCGCGCCGCAAGGCCACCTATCCCGCCCTTTTTGGGCTTGAGGCCACTCGACGCAAGGCCAACGAGGCGGTTGCCGCGGCCGTGGACAGCCTGGCCGCCTTTGGTGCGCCAGCGCAACCCCTGCGTGAACTGGCCGGCTACCTGCTGCAACGGAAAAAATAACCCCCTGCCGCCATCCTGCACTGAACGTATTCGGCGGGCGGCCACGGAGAGTAACAATATGACCCAACCTCCCTCGATCCTTGCCACTATCTCGTCGCCCGCTGATCTAAGGCGCCTGGAACAGAGCGACCTGCCGCGATTGGCCGCGGAGATCCGGCAGGAAATAATTCAAACCGTGTCCGTCACCGGCGGCCACCTGGCGCCGTCTCTGGGCGTGGTCGAACTCACCATGGCCCTGCATTATATCTTCAACACCCCGCAGGACAAGATCGTCTGGGACGTTGGTCATCAGACCTATGCCCACAAGCTGCTCACCGGCCGACGCGAGCGCTTCCACACCCTCCGGCAATATCAGGGCATCAGCGGTTTTCCCAAACGGGAAGAAAGCCCCTACGACACCTTTGATACCGGCCACAGCAGCACCTCCATATCCGCTGGCCTCGGTTTTGCCATGGCCAAACATCTCAATCAGGATACCAGCCGGGTGATCGCGGTCATCGGCGACGGTTCCATGACCGGCGGCATGGCCTTCGAGGCCTTGAACCACGCCGGGCACCTCGACAGGGATCTGATCGTCATCCTGAACGACAACGAGATGAGCATCTCGCCCAATGTCGGTGCCCTTTCCAGCTTCTTGAGCCGCAAGCTGACCGGCAAGACCGTGGTGCGCTTCAAGCGTGAGGCCGAGCACTTCCTGAAATCCTTCTCCCACGTGGGCGAGAATATCTGGCAGGTGCTAAAAAAGAGCGAGGAGAGCCTCAAGGCCTTCTTCACTCCTGGCATGCTGTTTGAGGCCCTCAAGTTTGAATACATCGGCCCCATCCCAGGGCACGACCTCGACACTCTGCTCACTACCCTGCGCAACGTCAGACAATTCAGCCGCGGCCCGGTACTGGTCCATGTCCTCACCACCAAGGGCAAGGGCTATGCGCCAGCGGAGAAGAACCCCGGCGATTATCATGGGGTGGGGCCCTTCGTGGTGGCCACCGGCCAGCCGGTGCCGGTCACAAGCGACCGGCCAAGCTACACCAAGGTGTTTGGCTCCACCCTGGAGACCCTGGCCCAGCATAACCAGAAGATCGTTGCCATCACCGCGGCCATGCCGGCCGGCACCGGCCTGCTAGGCTTTGCCGAGCGTTTCCCGGAGCGCTTCTTCGACGTGGGCATCGCCGAGCAGCACGCCGTCACCTTTGCCGCCGGGCTGGCCTGCGAGGGCATGCGGCCGGTCGTGGCGGTCTACTCCACTTTTTTACAGCGGGCTCTGGATCAAGTCATCCATGACGTCTGCCTGCAGAACCTGCCGGTAACCTTTGCCATCGACCGCGGTGGCCTGGTGGGCGATGATGGCCCGACCCACCACGGCGTCTTCGACCTCTCCTATCTGCGCTTTATCCCCAACCTCATCCTCATGGTCCCGAAAGACGAAAGGGAACTGCAGGACATGCTGCTCACCGCCGTGACCCACAACGGGCCGGCAGCGATCCGCTATCCGCGAGGCGAGGGCGAAGGTGTCGAATTGACGAAGATGCCGGAACCGATCCAGGTTGGCAAGGGTGAATTGTTACGGGAGGGAAAGGATGTGCTGCTGTTGCCCATCGGCAATCGGGTCGCCACCGCCCTGGAGGCGGCCGAAGGTCTGAGTAGACTGGGAATAGACGCCGCGGTCATCAACCCGCGCTTTGTGCGCCCCCTGGACGAGGTACTGATCACCCACTGGGCCGGACGCACTGGCCGGGTAATCACCGTGGAAGACAACGTGGGCAAAGGCGGCTTCGGCAGCTCCATCCTGGAATTGTTCTCCAGCGCCGGCCTTACAACGGTACGCACCAGGATCCTGGCCCTGCCGGACCGCTTTCTGGAACACGGTCCCCAGGAGACCCTTCGGAAAATCGGCCGAATCGACGCACCGGCCATCATCAGCGCTGCCCTGGAATTAGTGGAGGAGAACCGCTCCGACCAGAATTGATCAGGCCCGCAGTAGCACCGCTTCCTGCTGTTCAGCGTAGACAAAGACGTGGGCAAGGTTAACAGCCGCGGCCTTGGGAACCGTGATAAAGTAAAAGGCCAGTCGGATCCGTTTTGGGGAATGATCCTGATTCCGGGCAATGACCTTCATGCCGGTAAAGGCGGCAAGCAGCCCGGAGGCTTCAAGTGCCTCGCCCGGCAGCTTAAAGGTAACCGCCACCATCGCCGGCATGGCGCAGTTAAAATGGCCGGGATAATCCAACTCGCACAACAATCCACCACTGCTGATATTGATCACAGTCGCCGTTGCCTGTACGCCGCCCTGTTCCAGAATGGCGGTGGTGTCTGGCAGGCAGTAGCGTTTGTACTGCCGCAGCTTCACCGGATTGTATGCCCTGTTGATGGCCTCGGCCAACTCCTCGGCGGAGCAGGGCATGAGAACCAGTTCCACCCCCTTGACCTTAGCCAGCTTTTCCGCCTGTTCCTTGGCAACCAATGCGACAACAGGTATGGCTTGTCGGTCTGGAGTTTTGTTCTGGATGGCCTGAAAAAATTCCAGCGCCGCTGCATCCGAACTTTCCCAGGTGGCCACAAGTACATGGCAGCCCTGCTCCCTAACTACCATGGCCGCCTCAGCGTAATCGGACGCATGGCTGAGCGCGGCATCGTTGACATTGGCCAGCACCATGGCCGCAAGAATCCGGCGCATACTGGCGGATCGATCAACAATAAGAATATTCCTGGCCACCGGTGCCCTCCTGGTTAGTGCTCCAAACGCCGCGACCCTTGCAGCAAAAACGCCCAGGACAAAACCCGAACCTTATCCCGGGTTTTCATTTCCTCAGACTCGCTTATTTCTTGGTCCGGACATCAAGTTCCTTGATTACCTGCGGGGTAATATCAAGACTTCCGTCAGCATAGATCAGACCAGCCCGGGAAGCCAGCCCCTTGCCCTCATCCACCATAATAAGCGTGTAGCCTTTTTTCTTGCCAATATCCTCAATAACGTCGTTCAGATCCTTGAGAATAGGCTCCATGACCTTTTTTTCCATCTGCCGCAGTTCATATTTGGCATCATCGGACCTGGTCTGCAGGGCGCGCAGTTTCCGCTGGTATTCCCGCTCCTTTTCGTCGCGCACATCCGGGCTCCAGACCGAACTCTTCATCTCGATCTGCTTTTGCAACTCGACCAGCTCGTCTTGATCCTTCTGAAAATCCTTTTGAAAACTGTCAGCCTTGCCCTGCAAGCTTTTCTGGGCTGCCTGGCCGACCACGGAATTGGCCAGCACTTCCTGGACCTTAACCGTGGCAATGGACAGGGCTTTCTCCGCGGCGCCAGCACTGCCGGGGGCGGCAACCAGACCAAACACACTCAGGGTAAAAATGGCTGCAATGACAAATCGCTTCATGACCTCTCCTGTTTTGCTGACGTTGCTTCCAAACGAGATGTTATCCATGACTGCCAAAACTCCAGGCATGGACGTTCCTGAAAATAAAATGAGAGTTGGCACCGGATCGGAGCCAACTCTCATATATACCACGTCGTCAGTTAAAAAACTTTTTTTTCAAGACGCCTACTTACCGGTTGATGACAAAATCATCACGGCGATTCTGCGACCAGGACAACTCGTCATGACCGTAGTTCAACGGTTTTTCCTCGCCGTAGCTGACCGTATCGATCCTGGCATCCTCAACACCGAGATTCACCAGGTACTTCTTGGCAGCCTGTGCCCGGCGCTCGCCAAGGGCCATGTTGTATTCGTTGGTGCCGCGCTCGTCACAGTTGCCCTCGACCTGGATCCTCATCCCGGCGTTGCCCTTCAAGAAGGCGGCATTCGCCTCGGCGCGACCCTGCATGTCCTTGCGGATATTGGATTTGTTGAAGTCAAAGTACACCGGCAGCATGGGGGCGGAGGTGCGGCCCTCCAGAACGGCGCCAGCGCTCTTCTCGACACCACGCTCGGCAAGAGAGCCTTCCTTCATGTCACTCTTGACCGCCGGAGCTGCCACGGGTTCCACGCCCTCACCGACCTTTACACATTTTTTAGCGCATCCGCCCACCAGCATGGTGAGTGATGCAACCAGCAAAACAACCATCAGAACCCGCGCTCTCTCCCTTTTCATCTTTCCTTCTCCTAAGTGTATTGTGTTGGGATTGTACTGCCTGGAGGATACTCAATCATAGCTTAATTAATTAAAACACATACCATCCACAAAATATTATCAGTGGCACGAAAGGCTATGCGCCTGCACTACGACAGAGCAAACCTTTGGCTAACATATATAATGCGCTGTAAAATTTCAACATCTTTTTATAAATTTCTCTCGCCCCTGCTAGCCTGTCAGCCTCATTCCGTCGATAAATAAAAAAACGGCACAACTTCTTGCTTTTTTACATAAAGAACGGAAAAATGCGGCACCCTGAACAAACAACAAATCATTGACTAAAAAAAATATAGCAAAAAAAAAGGAAAATAGCCATGAACGAAAATATTGATGGCGCCATCCTGCAGCGCGACAAGAGCACCTATGCCATTGTTCCAAGAACCCCGGCAGGACTGCTCTCCCCGGAAGTCATGGAAAAAATAGCCCTGGTGGTCAGAAAGTACAATATTCCCATCACCAAGATCACCTCTGGCCAGCGCCTGGCCTTGGTGGGCCTCGGGCCGGAGAACATCGAATCGGCTTGGGCCGATCTAGGGCTTGGAGTGGGCCGCGCCACAGAACTATGTCTTCATTATGTACAGGCCTGTCCAGGCAACCAGGTATGCCAGTTCGGCACCCAGGATTCCCTGGGCCTGGGAGTGAAACTTGAGCAGTTTTATGCGGGCACCCCTCTGCCGGCCAAAGTGAAAATCGGCGTTTCCGGCTGCCCTTTTTGCTGCGCGGAAAGCCTGATGCGTGACGTAGGCCTCATCGGCAAGAATTCCGGCTGGACCGTTATCTTTGGCGGCAATGCCGGCGGCCGCCCCCGTATCGGCGACGTGCTGGCGGAAAAACTGACCGAAGAGGACGCCGTGGCGCTGGTGCACCGCTGTCTCACCTATTACCAGGGCAATGCCCGCAAAAAGGAACGCACGGCCCGTTTTATGGAGCGCACGGGCCTGGAGGCGCTCCGGCAGGCGTTGGAGATGCGCTGAGACTGGCGATGAACCGCGTCCTCATAGTGGCCAGCCCCGGGCAGGAAGCATATCGGGCCGCTCGGACTAATCGGACCGATTGGTCCGATCAAGCGCGGATCACCTCGCCCGCCCTCGCTCCATAACCTCAGCCGGCCTAGCCGGGCAGCAGACGGACAAGCAAGGCGCCGCTGCGTCGGCGGTCGCCCTTTTCCCATTGGAAGGAATCAATCTCTCCCTGGCTCTTCAGGCTGAGCAGGGTCTCTTCGATCGCCTCGGGCAGCACCGCCTCGCCGTCGGAGTGCAGCCCCTTGCCGGTGATGACCCGCACCAGCGTAAGCCCCTGATGCCGGCAATTCTGGAGGAAATACACGGTGCGCCGCCGCGCCTCGTCCTCGGTCATGCCGTGCAGGTCGAGCTGACCTTCGGGGACGGTCACGACCGGCGCGGCAGAGGCAGGGGCCGCGCCCTTTTCGTGCAGGACCGTCTCGAACCTCTCGCCGGTCAGGGTGCCATCCACCAGATCGGCAAAACCACCCTCATCCTTTTTCTCATCCTGCCGACCTATAAAAAACCGATGCGCTTTCTTCATGGTCTCGGACTAGGGCCTATTCGCCGACAATCTTCACCAGCACCCGCTTTCGGCGGCCGCCATCGAACTCGCCGTAAAAGATCTGCTCCCAGGGGCCAAAATCCAGCCTGCCGGCGCTGATCGCCACCACCACCTCGCGGCCCATGATCTGACGCTTAAGATGGGCGTCACCGTTGTCCTCGCCGACGTTGTGTCTGTAACCGGCAACCGGCTCGTGCGGCGCCAGGCCTTCAAGCCACTTTTCGTAATCTTGGTGCAGGCCGGGTTCGTCATCGTTGATGAATACCGAGGCCGTGATGTGCATGGCGTTGACCAGGATGAGTCCCTCGCGCACCCCGCTCTCCCGCAGACAGTCGTTGACCTGGCTGGTAATGTTGACAAAGGCCCGCCTGGTCGCGACATGGAAATACAACTCCTTGCGAAAACTCTTCACCGCGCGCCTCACGAATGTCTCAAACTTCAGAAATATTTTTCTTCCCGCAGGTTGGCAACCAGCGTACTGAACGCGTCAGGGCTCAGCGGCGTGTCGAAACAAACATGCACCGAATAGTCATGAAAGAGATGGTAGACCACGCTGTTAATCCGCCCCGCCCTGGAAAATCCCTCCGGCGCCTTCACTCCCATGGTGAAGGTGATGCGTCGGCCCAGCAGCAGCCGAGCGGTCTCCCGCTTCGAGGTCTTGATAAAAAAAGATACCCCACCCTCTGAAATATCGGCGAGTTTACCCTTGAACTCTCGGCCCAGCGAGACTCCCGACGCATTGAGCAGGTCGATCACGGCAATGCCTTCAACCGGATATCGGGTCTGGGTCCGCCGGTCCAACCCCTTGCGCTTCAACAGGTCGGGAATCTTGTTAAAATTCATGCAGAAATCGTGCAGCTTCCGTTCCAGACCCGGGAACCGCTCCTGCCAGTTGTCCATGGTTTCCCGCTCCAGCCAGCGGAGCTTGGCCCGCGACAAGGTCACCATGGAGGTGGTGCAGGTAGAGAAGGTGAAAAAGGTGTCGACCCCCACAATCTCGCCACTGCCGATGGACTGCAGGAAGTGTTCACGATTTGCCTTGGCATGAATGAGTTTGAGCTGGCCGCTGACAATGAAATAGAGCCTGGCATGACGTTTGCCCTGTTCAAACACCACCTGGTCGCTTTCGAAAACCTTTTCCTGCAACCCATAATAAAGGGCACTGGTTTCCTCGCCGGTCAGGGCTTGAAAGAGCTGGGGCCAGAGATCGAGGTAAACCTGGTCGAGGCCGCCGGCCTTCTCCGCCTCAATGACCTCGTTGACACTAATAATTTCCGTCAAGGCCATGTGGTCAAGTTGGTAGAGCTGCTGCCGCCACCGCTCGGCCCGGTCAAAATCCTTGGCCCTGGCACTGGCCATGGCAATTTCACAGGCCGCCTTGATCGCTTTTTCTTTTTCTCCGGACGCGATGAGAAGGTTCGCCTCCTCCTCGAGTTTGGCAAAATCAACCATTCCTTATTCTCCAGCTTGCTCATGATATTGCATCAACCTTGGCCGGTTGGCGGCCGCGGATATATTTTTAGGCTTTTACCACCGAACAGGTGAAAATTCAACGCGCTATAAGCATAGCCAGGCTACGAAACAGATCAACTCAGCAGGTGGAGAAGCCACAGCCGATACAGAAACTGCAACCACCGCTGCGTTTGGCGGTCTGCATGCCGCATATGGGACAGGAAGAAAATGAGGAGGGTCGCGCCGGGCCACCCAGGAGGCCGGACGCTGACCGGTTGCCGGCTCGCAGCACCCCTGGCATGCTGGAATCACGGAAGATCGTTACCCCTTTCAGGGAACTGTCACGGGCGACGCACAGCAACTCCTTGATATCCGCCACCGTCGCCTCGGCCGGCAGATTGATGGTCTTGGAAACCGCCGTGTGGTTGAAAGCCTGACAGGCCTCAATGACCCGGATCTGCTGCAGCGGTGCAATATGATGGGCGGTCTGCGCCTCGACCCAGGCCAGCTTCTCTGGCGTAGCACGGCAGAGTTCGAGCGGCACCAGCGTAAACTCCTCCCAGGTGGAATCGGCGTTCCAGACCCGCCGTTGCTGCACCAGGGAATAATACGGTTCAATGCCGGTACAGGCCACCTTCATGAGTTGGGAGGTGGAACCGGTCGGCGGCTGGGTGGTGGTGACCGAATTATAGAGACCGCCGAGGTGCCGGACGCGATCGAAAATCCGGGTGGCCCGCTCGATCCAGGTTTGCGGGGCGTCCAAGTGCGCCTCAATAAAGGCCAGAGCCGCGCTATTAATCTTGTCGACATAATCCTGCCGCCACTCCCGCACCTCGAGGTCTCTGCCCAGCCCCCGGCAATGGCTGGCATAATCCAGGCTGCCCTGCATGCTGCCGAGCATAACGGCAAGCTGGGTCGCCTTGGCGAACTTAGGTGCCTCTTCCGGATCATTGTAGGAGACCCCGTGGTGATTCATGGCATGCTGCAGGCCGGTGCAGCCAACGCCAATGGGCCTAAAGAGCAGGGTCGTCTCCCGGATCCTGGCCAGCGGCGGGAAGCCGCCGAGGTCTAAAATCTCGTTACCGGCCAGGGCCGCCAATCTGGCATTATCAAAGACCGCCTCGAGATAGCCACCCCGGCTTCCCCCCAAACAGCGGGGCAGACATACGGTGAGCAGGTTACAGGCCGTCTCCCGGGTCGAAAGATATTCACCGCAGGGGTTGGAAAAAATGGGGTTATACTTTCTGGGCACCGGCGTGTTGTCCAGGCTCTTCTTGGTGAACAGCAGGCCGGGATCACCGGATTTCCAGATATTGGCGGCGATGAAATCGAGCAACCCCTCGTCCTGCCAGAAGCGTTCATCGGTGACGTTGACCGAGACATTGCAGCCGGAGTAGCGACCCGTCTCCTCGGCCTTGAAGCTCACGAACTCGCGGATGTCGGGGATGTCCCAGTCCGCCTGGATCATCAGGGCGCCGCGGCGTTTGCCGCCCTGGCTGATACGGGCCGAGAGCTGGGAAAACCCCTTGGCAAAGGAGACCGGGCCCGAGGCGACTCCCTGGCCGTTGTCCACCAGTGCGCCGCGCGGCCGCAACCTGGAGACGTCGATGCCGCCACCGCCGCAGTGCAGGAAGATCATGCCGAGATCGTGCTCCATCTGAAAGATGGCCTCGTTGGAATCCTCCACATAGCCGAGCGGGTAGCAGGAATAAAAGCCCTTGCGCCGGGTGTAGGGGTTGCCGCCGTTCATGAGAAAGGGGGTGGCGGTGGTAATGCGGCCAGCCAGGATGGCACCCCGCACCTCGGGGATGATGAACTGGCGGCTTACCCGGTCGAGCACCTGGGCCAGATTCTGCTCAAGCGGCACCCCGGTTGCGGGGTCGCGCACGGCGTAGCGCTCCCGGACAAGGTACGCCTCAAACCGCCGCCATTCCTCCAAGGCCTGTTCGTACGAAAGCGGCAGCCCGTTCATCATCGCCCCGCCCATCCGATCTTGTTCATCGCCCGCTCCTTGGCAGCGGCCTGACCTCGCCACTGCCCCTGCTGTACCCCTGACACGCAGGAGCACACTAGGACGCACACTGATCCCTTGTCAAGGAAGAATTGGCCGGCAACCGCCTTTTACCTTGACAAAGGTTGCCGGTAAATTGTGTGATAACAAAATAGGAAGGTGGGCAGTCCGTAGGTATTTAGGTGGATAGGCACACCTAAAAGACTAACAGACTACAGTCTAAACAACCGGAGTTGTTACAAGGAGGCACATTGATGACTGAGAAACTACAGGTGTACAAATGCGAGATCTGCGGCAACATCGTCGAGATGCTCCACGCCGGCGACGGCACCCTGGTCTGCTGCGGCCAGGACATGAAGCTCATGCAGGAAAACGTGGTTGACGCATCCAAGGAAAAACATGTGCCGGTGATTGAAAAGGTCGCAGGCGGCTACAAGGTCAAGGTGGGCAGCGTCGCCCATCCCATGGAGGAAAAACATTACATCGAGTGGATCGAGGTGATCGCCGACGGCAAGGCATATCGCCAGTTCCTGGCCCCCGGCCAGGCGCCGGAGGCGACCTTCTGCATCGAGGCAACCAAGATCACGGCCCGCGAGTACTGCAACGTGCATGGGTTGTGGAAGGCTTAAAGCGGTCAACTATCAGCGGTCAGCTAGAAGAATATTGTTATAAAGCTGACCGCTGACAGCCTTTTGCCTGTTGTGTCCACCGGACCTGGGGGAAACTTATAATGTGAAGAGCGTCCCGCAACTCAGGACTTACCCTGTCCAGCTTACACCGCCGCGACCGGGATCGACCAGGTGTTACTGGTAAGAGGAAGTCCCTGCTCCGCCAGGCAGATCACCCCGCCGCTGCCGACCGTGGCCCCTGAAACGCCGAGGGCCGCGAAGTGGCGCACATCCCCTTTTCCCGGAGAGGCGGTTTTCTTGCATTCCAGGGGGTGGATGACACGGTCGCGGACGATCAACAGATCGATCTCCCGTTTATCCTTGTCCCGATAATAATAAAACGGCGGGACAAGGCCGTTGTGCAAGTAACTTTTCAAAAGCTCGGCCACGATCCAGGTTTCCAGAATAGCGCCGGACATGGCCCCTGCCTCCAGGGTCTCGGGGCTTGACCATTCCGTCAGATAGGCACAAAGGCCGGTGTCGAGAAAGTAGAGTTTGGGAGCCTTGACCAACCGTTTGGTCAGATTGCTGTGCCAGGGCGGCAGCAGCCAGACCAGCCCCGA
>DYDL01000221.1 GCA_020717925.1 Desulfocapsa sp. | reverse complement strand
CCTCAACGCCTGGCACCGCTCCAGAAAACGGGAGTTTCCGGCCGGAGACTATCTACGTCGGCTACGGCCACGATCTGCTCAATGCCATGGACGCACCGTGGTATCACGCGGTCGCGAGGGAAGACCAGATCGCTGCGGCTCTTGAGCAGTTCTTCAACATTCATAGTCCGCTGGCGGTGTTTCCCATCCAGTCCACATTTGAGACCGGGCACAGAGTGCAGGGCGTTCTGTTCATCCTCAAGCCGTCCCAGAAACCCTCCCTTCGCCTGTTTTCGCAGCGGGTCCTAGTCAACGAAAATGATAAGAGCCTGCTGGGGGAAAAGCTTCGGGCTTTTGTGTCGGGCGTGGTTGACGTAGAGAAGCTACCGATTGTTATTAGCCGCGATGGCGTCGTAGAAAATGCGACAGAGGTAGCGCGGGTGCGCGAGTGTCTGGTGCACGAACTGGCAAAGGGCCTCGGATCTTTTGCGAGTCGACGGCGCGAGGACTTCCATAAGCTCATGGCGGCACAAGGTCCGCTCATCAAAGCAGCGTGTGTGGAAGACAAGGTGCTGCTGGGGTATCTGCAGAATCACCTTCCATTTCGATCTTCGATGCGGCCTGCGGTGACCTTGCTGGAATACCTCCGGCAACGTGGCGATTCGGTGGTGATCTATGCCGACGACGACAGCCTTGGAGCCTCGCTAATCCCGCTCTATAACCAGGCGAATGTCGAGGTCCTTTACATGACTGACGCGGTGGACCGTGTGTTGCGGGAGAATTGGCGTGTGAATGGCCACGTTGTAGAGTTCCGCCGCTTGGATGTGAACCCTCCGAAAGGCCCCACGCAGTCGCGTTCCGGAACAACCGAGGAAGTTGAGGCCTCCATTCTGGAAGCTGTTCGTTTGCTTTTTCATTCGGTTGTGGCAGAAGACTTGGCGGTCGAAGTGCGTCCCTTAGGAGCCGAGGGGCCACCAGCGGTGCTTTCCTTGTCGGAAGACGACCGGAAGAAAATGCAATTCGTGCAAGCTGTCCGCAATTACGAGAGGGCAGGCCGCTTGGGCGAGTTGCCTTCAGAAGTTCAACAGATGGCCAAGAGCGGCGTCCTTGATATCCTCAACCTCTTGGCCGACCAAACACTGATTCTCAACCAATCCAACGCCATCGTCCGGGATCTCTTTGATCACCTGCGCCCGCACGCGGATGCTTCGACCGGAACCATGCCCGAGGTCTCGCCGGCACGGCAGTTGTGTCAGCCGAAGCTTGAGACCGGGCTGCACCGGCACCTTGATTTCGCGCCGATGGTTGCGAGATTCCTCCACGGCCAGGCTCTGCTGTGCTCCGGCCTGCCGCTTTCGAGCGAACAAATGACCCAGATTTCTCAAGATCAAACTGCGCTCATCAGCAACTTGCTGCATGCCTTGAATCAGCGCCCCGACTGAAATGACGGATCAGGAGACAAACACCCTATGAGCACTGACACATCCAAAATGAAGGCAGAGGACATATCCATCAGCCTTGAGAACATCTTGCCCTCCTTGGCCAAGAACCTCTACGGCGACGACTGGCGCATTTCCATACGCGAACTGCTTCAAAATGCCCACGACGCGCTGGCCGAGCGACCCAACTGGAACCCACGCGAAGTCCCGCAAATAGACATCATTCCTGATCCAGATGCCGGCACGCTTACGTTCAAGGACAATGGCATTGGGATGACCTTGGACGAAGTGAGAAACTATCTCGCCACAGTTGGCTCGGGGCGCAAGCGCGAGCAAATCGAGCGGCTCAAGGGGGAAAATAAGAGCCGGGACGCTCTCAAGAACATCATCGGCCAATATGGCATCGGATTTCTTTCTTCATTCATCATCGCTCAACGCGTGGAAGTGCTCACCCGCAGTGCGACTAATACTACTGCACCGGGCACACGCGCAGTTTTTACTGGCGAGACAAAATGGTATCATGAAGAGACCAAGATCGAGGAGTATGGCACCCGAGTGGTCGTTTACCTGAAGCGAGAACCGGTTGTTGATCCGATCACGGGCCGACCCACCTCTCTGACGGAATTATTGAGCTTCCAGCGGCTTCAGGAAGAAGTGCACCGGTTTGGAGATTTGCTTCCTTATCCGATCTACGTTTACCGCGGCCCAAAGGATCGCAGCCCAGTCTTGGGAAACACGACCGCCGGGCCATGGGAAAAGCCTAATTGCCAGCGGCACCTGTTGATCGAGTTCCTGAAAACGCGTCACCCGAACGAGAACGAGCCTCTGTGGGCAGAACCTTTTCAGTTTCAGCGAGCCGCAAATGGAGTTGAGGCGCATGGCATCCTCTATTTCCCGAACCCCGCCCGCGAACTACGGGCATCGTTCGAGTCGGTAGCTCGCGTGGATTTGTTCAGCCGCCGGATGTTTATCACCGACGACATCACACCGCTACTGCCCGAATGGGCCAAATTCGTCGGCATTGTCGCGGAGTGCCCGGACTTGACCCCGACGCTTAACCGAAACGACGTCGTGCGCCACGACCCCGCTTTCGTAGCTCTTAAACAGGCTTTGTCCAAATTGGTTACTGATTCCCTCATCTTCATTGCCGAAAAACAGCCTCGCGATTTCGTGGAGTTCCTCGGCGCCCACACGGAACGCCTCTACACAGGGATGCTGGAGAACTGGCGCAACACGCCCGATGGTCAAGAAAGGGCCACCTTCTTCGGTGCCTTCATCAATCACATCCCGTTTAACGTCGTGGCCCGGGCGCGTCCCGATGGCCAATTCATGACACTGCCCCAATATCTGAAAGAACACGAATCCGTCCTGCGAGTGGAGGCGGGACAAAGCATCTCGAAGCGGCGTGTTTACTACTTGGGCGACCCACTGGCCTATACGCAATACCGCGCCATGATTGTCCAGAAGGACTTTCCGGTCATTATACCTCACGGTATGGCCGAACCCGTTCTCCTCAAGGCCTACGGGGGAGCCTTCAAAGAAGAAGTCGAACTCATAGATGTGCGCGCGATGCTCGACTTGTATTTGGATAAGGTTGACGAAGCTCCGTATGAGCAACTGGTTCAGTTCCTCGAAGCCTTGGACGGCGGCGCGGTTGATGAAGTCAAGATCAGCAGGTTTTCGCCAAACTACGTCCCAGCATTCGTTACAATGAGCCTTGCAGACACATCGCAGCAGGCCAAAGCTATCGAGGCTTTCCTCGAGGCTGGCGGCTCAATCCTTGATCCCAAGCTGCGTCAGACGCTTGAAGAGGCCATGGTGACCTCCCGCATGGGGCGGGCGCATGTGACGTTGACCTTGAATGCAAACAATGTGGTCGTCCAAAAACTCCGGGACCATTGCGGCCGGGGGAACAAGCTCGCCGGTGCCTCGGCCGATGTCCTCCATGAGATTTATCACATCGCTCGGGCAATGGCAGACGCGACAACAGCCGTGAGCGACCACTACTTCGAGCATCGGAACAACCTCCTTTCCAATCTCGTGGACTTGGAACTAGACCACGCCGATCTACAGAAGCGGCATGACCAGCAGAAATTGCAGCTCAAGGCATTCGAAGAAGAACAAAGCACCCGGAATCAGCCCCTCGAAGCCCGCGATTGCGCGATGCTGTTGACCGATCTGCGCGGTTCTACTCGCATGGTGGGGTTCCTCGATTCCGACAAAGCAGCCGAGATCTTGCGCGGTTACGCGGACAAAGTGAGAGCCATCGTCGAGGCCAAAGGTGGCAAGGTGGAGAAGTTCACTGGCGATGGCTTGTTCGCTTACTTCTGGGCACCGCGCGTCGCGGAGCAAAGCATGGTTCAGAAAGCGACTGCAGCAGCCTTCGAAATCCTTGGCGCTACTGCCAGCTACTTCAATGAGGATCCCGTCAAGAAAACCTTGGCTGGCGCAGGGGGAATCAGAGTCTCCGGTTGCCGCACGGTCCTGCATTGGGGCGAGGTGCGGGTCGGCGGTATTGCCGGCACGTCGGCGTTGGTGGGTAAGAACGTGGTCCTCCTTTTTCGGGCCTTAGAAAAGGCGAGTCTCTTCGAGAAAAGTTCCATCATCCTCACCGAGCCACTGCTCGATCTACTCGCTCCAGCACCGCGACCGGACGCGCTCCAAACAGACGTGTCGTTGGATCCTGCTTTGCCTACACAGACATTTTATCCCCATCCCAGCTTAGCGGCTCACCCAAACGGGCGGCGCTGACCTCCGCTCACGGGAAATCAACGTCATGCTGCTCGCAAGAGACAAGGCCGTATCGAGAGCTGCCGAGGCCATCCAAGCGGGTCGCTGCCTTCCGTTCGTTGGGGCCGGTGTTTCTGCGTGGCGAGAGTGCATTAGCCCAACTTTCTATACTGGGAGCGTTTTTGAAAAAGTTTCGCGATTCGACCCTGCGGATTCCCCAGTAATTCGCGCTTTTCATCTCTGAAAACGCCTCCAAACGCTTGTAGTGAAGACCTGCCCCCTTGCGCCAGGCCACCCACCCCATGTTACTCTCTCCGCATCATGTTCCT
>DYDL01000220.1 GCA_020717925.1 Desulfocapsa sp. | reverse complement strand
GACCCCAGGCGACCTGGCGGTGAAACTGCGTAAAATTCTGGATAACTGACCATTCCCGCGCCTGACCGCATTCAAAACCACACCTTTTCCCTTGGTGCTGGCGCCGGCAGGCCGAGGTGACGGCAGAGTACGCACTCCAACTGATAGTCGTCCACATCGCTCCCTTCCGTGACGACCTCCTCGTCCACCATGATGGCCGGCGCTACCGGCAAGTCCAAGGCGAAGTATTCGTCGGTCAGATAGTCTTCCTTGGGCTTGGCGATCACCTCGCACGCCACCTGATATTTTGCGCCCAACCTGGGCAGCATTTTCTGAAAATGCTTTCAGGGTTTGCCGTTCGGTTCGTTCAGGAAAAATCTGAGTTTCACCATGGTTGCACCTACGATTAAACTGGCTTCAGTTTGGGGAGACAAATCAGCTTCCGCATGATTCTTCCGACAGTTTGGTCAACTGAACGGCGATATTGCGCCCTTCTTCAACGCGGTAGCGCACTTCCACCGGTGTTCGTTTGATGAGTTCCGCGATGGCCTTCAAGTCCGCGAGCGTGGTTTCCGGCGTTACCTGCACAATGACCACATCGCCCTTCGCTGGCTTGATATTGATAGTGGTGAGATCGCCATTGGTGGTGATTTTGACAGCCCTGCCTTTGATAAAAATGGTGCCATCAGCCGCGGGACCAGCGGATGTCTTGGTCGAGGCGCAGCCATTGAGCAGGGTCAACAGGGTCAGTAATACAATGAGGATCGCGTTGGACAGTTTGTTTGGTTGCGTTGCAATATTCACAGCTTCTCCTTTAAGTTTTCCAGCTTATTGCTTGGGCAAGGATTGACCGGCCGCAAACATCGTTTGCATGCGGGGGGCGAATTGCCGCGGTTCCATGAATTCCACCAGCCGCAGGTCTGGCCGCTCGTGGCCGGTTCCATCCAGGAAGACGATGGTCGGCACCCCCTTGACCCCGTATTCCTGCAATAAGGCTTGCTCGACCGGGTTGTCGCCACGGGACAGGTCGATCTTGATCATGGTGGCGCCCTGCGACAATTGCACCACCTGGGCATCGTGGAAGGTGATCTCGTCCAGTTCACGGCACGGTGTGCACCAGGTGGCATAAAAATCTATGATCACCGGGCGCTGCGCGGCAGCGGCCTGGCGGACAAGTTCTGGCGAGTATGCCTGCCAGGCCACACCGGGCCCGCGCAGCAGGAAGGAGCCGGTCAGGAAAACGGCCATGCCGACCGCAGCCACGCCGACACCGGTCTTGATCCATTTAAAGGCCTTGAAGGCCGCCGTGGTGCGGTCGAGCCATCCCAGATGCACCCCGGCGGCCAGGGCGATGAGGCTGGTGACGATGACCGCGCCGAACTTGGGCAGCAAAGGCCGGATAAAGTAAGCAGCCATGCCGAGCAGCACCCAGCCCATGGCCCGCCTAACCCAGTTCATCCACTCCCCGGAGCGCGGCAGTTTTTCGAGCCGACCTGAGAACATGGCCAGAATAAACAGCGGCAGCCCGAGACCCAGGCTCAAGGTAAAAAAGACCGTGAAGCCGAAAACCGGGTTGCCGGTGCTGGCCACCCAGGTCAAAAGACCAAGCACGAACGGGCCGAGGCATGGCGCCGCCACCACCCCAAGGGTCAGGCCCATGAAGAAGGTGCCGAAATAGCCGGCGTAATTTTTCGTGGCAGCTTGGGTCAGGCCGGTGGGCAACCGCATCTCCCAGAAGCCGAAGAGACTGCTGGCAAAGGCGATGAGCACCGCGGCCACCGCGGCCAGCACCCAGGGGTTTTGCAGCATGGCGCCCATAAGCCCGCCGGTCATGGCCGCCGCCACGCCCATGCTGGAGTTGGTCATGGCCAGGCCGCTGACGTAACAGAGGCCGTGCGCCAAGAGCTTCCCCTTGCCCTGGCCGCTGCGCCCACCAAAATAGGAAACCGTGATCGGGATGAGCGGGTAGACGCAGGGAGTCAAGTTCAAGGCCATGCCGCCGAAAAAGATGCCAACCAGAGTTAGGGCCAGGCTCCAGTTCAGCACGCCGATCGGGCCACCACCGTGGCTCGTAGGGCTGGGAGCTACGGAAGACGTGGCCGTTGGCAGACCTTTTTTCTGCCATTCAACAAAGCCAACTGGATCACGATAAACATTGGTGTAACCAAGGGAGACAGCCACCCGGGCTGCGGAGTCACTGCGGACTCACGTAAGGCCCGCTCAGTAAAAAACGATGTGGCGGTCCTTGTCCGAGCCGAGCAACTGGGCCATTTCACCGCGCTTGGTGAGGCGGGCGAGCCAGGTGGGCGCCATGGGGAAATTAACCGCGCCCTCGATATGGCCCGCCGCATACTCCCAGTCCTGGCGGGTATCGACCAGCAACAGGTTGGCCGGCTCCCGCACCTGCATGGCGCGGACCTCGTCGCCGGTAATCAGCCGGTAGCCACCTTTCGCCGCCTCTTGGCGCACACTTTCCGGCGTGGCCGCTGAGGCCACCCCGCCGGCCAAAATGCCGCAAGCCAACGTCCATAATGTTATCATTATCAGACAGGGTCTTTTCATCATCGCTTCCTCACGGTTTTTCTTCCCGTTTGAGCTTGGCCAGCAGAAAAGCGGCACCGCTCACGGAAAGCCCCAGCGCCTGGACAACCTGTGCCGTAGTGGCGTCGGGGTAACTTTGTAAATATCGCTTTACCTCGTCCTCCAGTTCATCAAGCCAGTCCTCAAAGAGCACCAGAATG
The DNA here is from genome assembly GCA_020717925.1 of Desulfocapsa sp. Classification (GTDB taxonomy): domain Bacteria; phylum Desulfobacterota; class Desulfobulbia; order Desulfobulbales; family CG2-30-60-27; genus CG2-30-60-27. Next base: position 1,765 of record DYDL01000220.1, on the reverse strand, counting down.
TCCGGGTCGGTTACCGCCATCAACTGTTTTGACTGGGCGACTTTGCGCACCAAGGTCTGACACATATGCGTTGGATCGATACCTTCGTCCATGCATTCGGCCAGTCAGAGATTGACCATGCTGCCAACCTCGTCATCGTTGGCGTTGCCGAGCAACCGCAGCACCTGTTGCACGCGGGCCTCTTCATCGAGATGGCTGAGCAGGGATTGCATCAGGGGCAAAAGTCGCGCCAGGGCATCGGCCGGCTCCATGCTGTCGAGCATCGCTTGCAGATCTTTCATTCTTTGAAACCCTCCTGCTAGTATGAGGATTGTTGGGTCAGTAAATCGGCGGCCAGGCCACGGAGAAGGTCCATGGCCTGAAGAACACGCTGGTCCGCCAGGCTGTAATAGACAAACGGTCCCTGCCGCTCCACGGCAACGAGCCGAGCCCGCCGCAATTCCTTCAAGTGGTGGGAGACCAGGGGCTGGGAGATTCCCAGTTCCTCGACAATGAGGGAGACCGGTTTGCGGCCCTGGCGCAGCGCCGAGAGAATACGCAAACGGTTTTCATCCGCCAGGGCCCTGGCCAGAAACGCCGCGGCGTCCAGGCCCGTTCCCGGGTTATTTTCCTCTGCAAAATTTGTTCGCACTCAGATCTCCATTTTTTTGTTTATCAATACATAAATATATGTTTATATGAAGTCGGCCCGAATGTCAACCGTATTTCATAAACCCTATTGTAAAACAAGGAGGTCTCATGAAACGAAAAGCGCCAATCCTGTTACTCCTGCTGCTACTGGCAGGACCGGTCGCCGCCGGCGCGGCCACGGAATTTTCCTTCACCGATCTGGCGGGCAGGGCGTACACCTCGTCGGCCCTGAAGGGCTCGCCGCTGGTCATCTATATCGGCACCATCAGTTGAAAGAAGTGCCAGAAGGCCGCTCCCGAGTTGCAACAAGCCTATTCTTCCTATAATGGCAAAGGGTTGCTGATGTTTGCCCAGTTCGCCAAAAGCACCAAGGAAGATGTGGCCAAGTTCGCGGAGACGTTCCATCTGACCTTCCCGGTCGGGGAAGAAAATGGCATCGCCAAGACGCTGGACACCAAAGGCTTACCGACGCTCGTCTTTATTTCCAAGGACGGACAGGTGACCAAACAGATCGTCGGTGCGCTCAGTGCCGAGGAAATAAACGCCGGTATTGCGGAAATATTATAGGAATTACGCGTGAGGGACATACGATGAAAGGAAAACTTGCCACTGGCGGGGCCATATCCGCGGCAGCGGGCTACGCCTTCTGTTGACAACTGCCTTTAATCCTGGCCAGTTTAGGCCTGGGCAGCAGCTTTACCCTGTCTCTGTGGTTTGCCGAATACCGTTGGCTGTTTCTGACCGCCACCGTGGTCCTGCTGGGGTTCGCCTTTTACCGGGCCTATCGGCAACGCCATCGGACCTCCCCCTGGAGCCTGCGCATCTTGTACGGTACCACGGCGTTGAGCGCCGGTTTGATTCTCTATTCCCTGGTCGCCTCCTGACAGGAACCGGTGCTTTTGGCGAAGCATCGGGATGCCGCCACCGCGGCTGGCTAATCCTCACTAGCCGCGGTGACGGTTGTCGACCGAGCAAACGAGGTTTAAACCGAACTCGCGGGACACAACTTCCGCGGTGCCTATGTATGGGTAAATATTTTTCATGGTGACAAGCATGACGGAACAGAGCTTTGATGTCGTTATCGTCGGCGCCGGGCCGGCCGGCCTGCAGGCCGCGCTGCACGCGGTGCGCAAGA
>DYDL01000219.1 GCA_020717925.1 Desulfocapsa sp. | reverse complement strand
ATCAATTCTTTTACCCTGGTTGACGATGTCTGTCAAACAGCTTCAGGATATGTCATGCCCGAGAAAGCGAGCATCCAGTTCTTTGATTTCACTGGGCTCCCGCCTTCGCGGGAACGACGATACAAAATTTTGCAAGGTTCCCTGTATTATTTCAGCGGCTCCGCGTTTGGTGGGGATGAGACAATGGGGAGGCGTGTCGGGTGAAGATTCTTTTGTTCTCTGGCCAAATACGGTAAAATGTCGCCAGGCCGGACTGGGCAGGGATGTTGCATCGTCGTTGGCCAAACCACTCCAGGAGCGGAATGACTGGAAAAATTTTTTTGCCATCGGTGACATCCACGGCTGCGCGGCCAAGCTGGAGTGCCTAGGCGGGCATCGATAGGACGTTAAGTCAATCAGTAACCAACGTTGTCCCGGGGATGTTCCTTGGAGGAATGATGGGAAGATCGTTTTACACTTGGGAAGGTGATGTTCTGGTGCTTAATATCCTCGGTACTCCCAATGCCAAAAAAGATGCCATCGGCAAGGTAAAGGGACATCAACTCTGCGTCAGCGTCAAGGCTGTGCCGCGTGCCGGAAAGGCGACTGACTATATGGTGCGTTTCCTGGCGGAGGAGTTTGGTGTTTCGGTGAGTGATATTCAGGTCGTGTCCGGCAGGATGAATGTCAATAAAGTGCTCAAGATAAAGTCTCCCAAACGGCTACCAGGGGTTATCAGTCAACAGAATTTGTTTTAGTCTCTCGGAAAAACCAGGAGCATTTCCCGTTTTTCCTATGCTTTCATGTCAAGTTTTTTGCCTGTCAGGCTCCTTCCTGACAATATTCCATCGGACTTTTTGCTGTAATTTTTTAAAAATTGCCATTGGTGGTAATTGAGCGCGGCCGTCCGGTGAGTGCCGAGTTTTTTACTTGCCCCCTTGAGGTCAAAGCCTTGGCGCAAGAGATAGGCGAAGATAAAAGTGTTGGTTCGTCCGACGCCGTATCGACAATGCACCAGGATTTTCTTGCCGATATACATGGCCTCGTCAAGCCAGGCGAGGGCCTGCTCCATGGCCTCCAAGTCCGGGGCGCAGTCGTCGGGAATGGGCAGGTAATAGACCTCAAATCCGCTCTGTTCCTCGATCTCGTGCAGATCGCAGAATTCTCCGCAAAGATTGATAATAGCATCAACGCCCTTCTCCCGGATGCGGTCAAGATCCGTAAAGGACATGGGGGCATGGCCCACTGCCAGATGGTTGGTTATCCAGGTTATTTCGTATGCGGCCATGTCCGTGTGCCTGATGCCCCATCATTTAGCGTGAGATTCCGAAAGCGTGTCAGCGAATCGGCCTTGGTCCAGAGGCCAATGTGGCCCTGAACAGGCCAGTCGGTAGTGTGTTTCGTGAGTAGTTTGCCGTCAAGGTATCCTTTTATCTCTCTTCCGGATACTTCTATTCGAATGGTATACCATTGGCCGGTTTCTACTTTCACGGAGGCTGTTGCCCGTTCGTGCCGCCGGTTGTTAATGAACTCGAACAGAATGAGGTTGTTTTCAAGGGCGTTGATCCGCAGGGCAAAATAGTTGCCCACGTTGCGCAGGCCGAAGGCAAGCCCTCCCGCCTGATCGATTCGTCCTCCCATGGGTTGGACCTGTGCCGAGAGGACGGCGTCGCCTACGCCGCTTTCCTTGGCAATGGCCAGCGGGAAATGGTAATAGGCGCCCACATTGTCCAGAAATTCCTGGTACTTTGCCCCCGCGACCTTGCCCATGAAACCGGCAAAGCCCGAGCCGAGGCTGGTCAGCCAGCGGGAACCGTCCTGAATCAGCATCGTGCCTTCGCCGGGGTATTCTTGCGAACTCCAGTCGCCCAGAGGGGTGTAGAAACCGGGAAGGCGATTTCCCACGTTCTGGTTGAGGAAGTCATACTCCCCCTGAAAAAAAGCTTCTGTCATCTCGTCCGCCTGGGCGGGGTTGGCGATGGTCATATCCAGCAGACGGCTGGAGGCGAGCAGGCGGCCCAACTGATCAAGGGTTTCTTCCATGATCTTTCTGCCCGCGCCTTTGAGGGACGCTTCCAGCAGATCGCCCGTGATGGCGAGATGGAAGCCAAGCCGGCCCAGGACACTTGCCAGAAACTGGAGTCGCAAGGAGCGGCCCGCAAAGGATCCCACTCCGCCGGAAAATTGCAGGAGGATGTGATTTTGTCCGGCATTCTCCTCTTCTTCGGCGCAGAAGACATCCACGTTGGCGAAGTGATAGCCGAATTTGGCGCTCAGATTCATGTAATCGCGTGAGATGACCGCATAGCTGTTGCCGCCGGGCGTGGCGCCGAATTCGGAGACGGCGCTTGAGGACATGAGGGTGAGAAGATTGTTCATGTCGAGATTGATTGTTCCGGCCCAGGAGATGCCCGGATGCATGAAGCCGTTCCAGATCGCCTTCATGGGGATGGAGGTGAGGTGATTGACGGTAACGTTATCGCAGGTGGTAAGCCGCTCTTGCAGTCCGCCCCCCAGATCGATGCAGAAGAGGACCAGAGGGATATTCGCTTGCAAGCGCACTGACAGGGCGCCATCGGTTTTTTCGGAGAGGAAAAAAATCTCTTTCATGATCCGTTCGTGCGCGAAGCGGATGAGGTCATGGAGGGTGCGGCATCCCTCGGGAGAAAAATCAGCAGCGTTAGGGTCCTTGAGGTTCAAGGGGGAGATCAGATCCAGAACTGCGCGCAAGCGTTTGTGGGTCGGGCTGTTTAAAACAAGTCTTCCATCGGCCTTGATTCTATCGCTCAACCCCTCGGGAATCCCTTCATAGACGGTTGCCTGTCGGCTTGCCAGGGTGATGGCCTCACCGTTTTGCAAAACACGGGTGGCGTTTTGCGTGTCAAAGAGGGCAGGCACCCGGAATTCGCGGGCCACCGAAGCCAGATGGCTGGCAACGCTGCCCACATCGGTGATGATGCCCCCGACTTTTCCCACGAATTCGGCATAATCCGGGGAGGCGGTCCTGGCCACGAGGATGGCGCCCTCGGGCATGGCGGCAAGATTGCCGCCGTCTGCCAGGAAAACCTTTCCCGCCGCAACCCCAGGGCACGCAGCCCGTCCTCCCTGAAGCCGCACCGCGTGTTTTGCAAATTCGGCGGCGAGCCCGGCTTCTTCTCCATCGTCCTTGACCACGGCCAGGGGGCGGGCCTGGAGAAGATAGGGCTGGTGCGCCTTGTCCAAGGCCCACTCTACATCCTGGGGGCCTTGGAAATGCTCCTCTAGCATTTTGCCATGGCGGGCCAGGGTTGAAGCCGTTGCCTCGTCAATGGCTGGCGCCAACCCTTCCTGCGTCGGGATATCCTCCAGACGGACGCCGTCTCCTGTCCCTGCCACGAGTCTGGATATTTTCTGGCGAATATCGCGCCGCACGGTCTGGAAGGTGTTCCGGTCCACGAAATAATCATCAGGCGACGATTCGCCGCTTACCAGGTGTTCGCCCAGGCCCAGGATGGCGCTGATTTTCATCTCCCCCGAGGCGGGGCGGGCCGGGTCTATGGTGTAGAGAACACCGCTCGCCTCGGCGTCGATCATCTCGACTCCGGCCACGCACATGGGCGTGTCCTCGTCGGTAAAACCGAATTGCAGCCGGTAGAGGATGGCTCGGGAGGAATACTTGCTGGCCACCACTGCTTTATAGGCGTCCAGGAGATTGGCGCGGGTAACATTCAGCTCCGTGATGTACTGTCCGGCAAAGGAGGCTTCCGAATCCTCGCCCACCGCGCTGCTCCGCATGGCGATGCGCACGCCTGGTTTGGTTTTGGCTTCCAGGGTGCTGTACGCGGCCATGATTGCCTCGGCAAGGGGCTGCGGCAAGGCTGTCCCGTTGATCAGGTCGCGAATTTCTTTGCTGGCGTTCTCCAGCTCTGCCAGGGAATCCACCTCGACCTGTTCGAGCCTGGCGGCTATGGGAGCCGTCAAGCCGTTTTCCTCCAGAAAACGTTTGAAGGCGTGCGCCGTTATGACAAACCCATGGGGCACCTGCAGGCCGAGGGCGTTTCCCATGGTGGCGAGGTGGGTTGCCTTGGCCCCGGCAAGGGAGATCATCTCCGGGGTGAGCGCATCAAAAGGAAAAATCAGCGCTTCATTTTTGGTGGGGGGCGCTACGGTGAAGATCGATTGGATATCCCTACCGATGTCTCCGCACACGACCGTCATCTGGCGGTATTGATCCTTCGAGGCATTGTTGAGGGTTTCCGCGAGCAGGCCTGTGGTTTTTAGCAACTCCTGGACCTTGGCCCGGACGGCCTTTTCGTTGAACAGGTTCCCCCCGTAGTATGTCTGTTCCAGCTCCGCCATGAGGTTCAATGCCTCCCGGTTAAGACAGAGAAATTCCCTGAAGTGGCGGTACTTTTCGAGCAGCGGACCATCAAGATGGGTGAGCAATCGGCAGGATTTTTCTCTTTTGAAGAAATCGAAGAGCGTCATGTCAACCTCCAACGAAGTGGATTTGTGGCGGGGATCATCCTCAGGCAGGAGCTTG
>DYDL01000218.1 GCA_020717925.1 Desulfocapsa sp. | reverse complement strand
AGGTGTAACAGTCGCAATCCTCGTCCACCGGCCGCTGGTCGTCGCTGTACTGGGCGTTCTTGATCACCACCCGGCCGCTCCTGGTGAAGAGCATGCCGTTTCTGGCGTTACGGGTCGGCATGACGCAGTCGAACATGTCCACCCCGCAGGCCACGCTTTCCACCAGATCTTCGGGGGTGCCGACCCCCATGAGGTAGATGGGGTAGTCTTGGGGCAGCAGGGCGGCGGTGTGGGCGGTGATCTCCCGCATAAGCGGCGTGGGCTCGCCCACGCTCACCCCGCCGATGGCATAGCCGTTGAAGCCGATCTCCATCATTTCGTGGGCCGAGCGGGTGCGCAGTTCCTCGTACATGCCGCCCTGGACAATGCCAAAGAGCAACTGACCGTTGTCCGGCTGGACCATGCGGCAGCGCCGGGCCCAGCGGCCGGTGAGCGCGGTGGCCGCCTCCGCCTCCTCGCGGCTGGCGGGATAGGGGATGCAGGTGTCGAGCGCCATCATGATGTCCGAGCCCAGGGCCTCCTGCACCGCCACCGCCTCTTCCGGCCCCAAAAAAAGTTTGGAGCCGTCCAGGTGGGACTGGAAGGCGGCGCCCTGTTCGGTGATCTTGGCCAGGTCGCGCAGGCTGAAGATCTGGAAGCCGCCGCTGTCGGTGAGGATGGGGCGGTCCCAGCCCATGAAGCGGTGCAGGCCACCGAACTGGCGGACCAGCTCATGGCCCGGCCGGACAAACATGTGATAGGTGTTGGCCAGGATGATCTGCGCCCCCAGTTCGGTAAGCTGCGCCGGGGTGACGCCCTTGACCGTCGCCTGGGTACCGACCGGCATGAAGACCGGGGTCTGGAAGGTGCCGTGTCGGGTGCTGACCTCGCCGCGCCGCGCCAGGGTTTCGGTGGAGCGGCAGATAAGTCTGAAGGGCGAACCGCTCATGGGGTTTCCCGCCAGCGTTGCAATAGTTCCAGGATGCCCTGGCGGGCGAGAACGGCCAGGGCGTCGAACTCCTCCTGGCTCAGTGGTCTCCCCTCGGCCGTACACTGCATCTCCACCCAGCGGCCGCTATCGGTCATGACAAAGTTGGCGTCGGCCTCGGCGCCTGAGTCCTCGCTGTAATCCAGGTCAAGCCGCGGTTCGCCCTCCACCAGGCCAACGCTGATGGCACCGATGGGGGTGATCTCCAGGTCGGCCGCGATCAATCCCTCCTGCTCCATGCGGCGCAGAGCGGCGCGCAGGGCAAGGGCCGCGCCGGTGATCGAGGCGGTACGGGTGCCGCCGTCAGCGGTCAGCACGTCGCAGTCCACCCGCAGGGTATGCTCCCCAAGTTTTTTCAGATCCACCATCATGCGCAGGGAGCGGCCGATGAGGCGCTGGATCTCCTGGCTGCGGCCGCTTTGGCCCTTGGCCGCCTCCCGCTGGTTTCTGGTATTGGTGGCGCAGGGCAGCATGCCGTACTCGGCCGTGATCCAGCCCTGGCCGCGGCCCACCAAAAAAGGCGGCACCTTTTTTTCCAGGGTGACGGAGCAACTGACCCGGGTTTCGCCCAGGGTCACCAGGATGGAGGCGTAGGCGTGCGGCTGAAAGCCCGCTTCCAGGCTTAAAGGGCGCAGGGCGTCGTTGGCGCGGCCGTTGTGGCGCAGGGATATCATGTTTACCTCGTCAAAGTACCTTGGACTTTCAGCTTTCAGCTTTGAACTTTGAGCTTTAGCCAATCATATATCCAGAAAGGTGGTGTCCTGGTTGAGCAGTTCGCAACCTGATGTCTTCACCACCACCATGTTTTCCAACCGCACCCCACCCCAGTCGGGCAGATAGATGCCAGGCTCCACGGTCACCACCATGCCCGGCGTCAGTTGGCCGCGGTTGCGGCGATTGAGGGGGGGCGCCTCGTGCACCGCCAGGCCAACGCCGTGGCCCAGGCCGTGGCCGAAATATTTGCCGTATCCCGCCGCGTTGATAACCTGTCGCGCCGCCCGGTCCGCCTCCCGGCCGGTGCAGCCACCCCGGATGACCTTGGTGGCGGCCTGTTGCGCCTGGCGCACGATGCGGATGATCTCTTTGGTCTTATCGTCCGGCTTGCCCAGAACCACGGTGCGGGTCATGTCCGAGCAGTAGCCATTAAGCCGCAACCCCATGTCGATGACAATGGGTTCACCACGACGAAGAGGCCGGTCCGAAGGCACGGCGTGAGGCAGGGCGCCGTTCGGTCCAGCGCCGACAATGGTCTCAAAGGCCGGGCCTTCACTCCCCATCTGCCGCATGGTCTGTTCGATGCGGTCCGCCACCTGGCGCTCGGTCTGACCGGGCCGCAGGGTGGCGAACACGGTCTGGAAGACCTGCTCGTTCAGTAGGACCGCGGCCTGGATATGTTCGATCTCCCGCGCGCTCTTGCAGCGCCGCAGGGTTTCGATGAGGCCGCCGACAGGCGCCGCCTCAATGTTCAGGGTGCTGGTCATTTTCAGCAGCGCCGTAGCCGTGCTGTACAGCATCCAGTGGGGCTCAAAACCCAGCCGGCGGATGGCCAGGCCGGGGAGCAGGTTCTTCAGCAGGGCCAGAAGGCCGCGCTGGTAAAGCCGCATCGTGAAGCCCGTGGCCTCGCGTTCGGCCTGCAAGGCAAAGCGGGAGTCGGTAAGCAGCAGGGGCGCGCCCTTGGCCGAAATGAGCAGCACCCCGGCGCTCTCGGCAATTGAGGAGTCGTGCGCGGTGTAGCCCGAAAGATAACGCCGGTTCTCGGGCTGGGTCACGAGCAGGGCGTCGAGGTGACGTTGTTGCAGGCGGGCGCGGATGGTGTCAAGCGGCATAGGAATCAACCGGTTTGGTCATGGAGAAACTGGATAAAGATCTTGGCCTTGCACTGGTAAAGTCGGCAATGGAGGTCCATGAGGGCGGTAATGCACTCCTGCTGGCCCAGGTCCACCCGCAAGCAGTGGGGCTTGGGCAGCAACGCGGGTTTGCCCACCACGTTTGCCGCGCACCAGGCCCACAGTTCCTGCTCGATGCGCACCAGGTCGGCAGGGGTGGCCTCCTCCAGCTCCAGGTGGATCTCCAGCTCCATGGCCCTACAGCGCGAAGCGCTGTTTGATGAGACCCTTCTGCTGGTCTAGAACCTTGCTGTACTGATCATCCAATTGCATCTTGAGGTTCAGCCATTCCTCCAGGAACTTGGGGTGGCGGGTCGGGTCGATCGCCACCTTGGGCGCGCCGGGCTGCCTGGCCTGGGCAGCCGCTAACTGTTGGGAAAATGATTGCTCCAACTGGTCGCGCAACTGCTTGGTGTGCTGCTGGTACTGCTCCAGGATGGTGGCGGTCTCGCGTAAAAGCTCCTGCAGGCCGCGGTCGCTGTCGCCGAGCTGCATGAGGCCGCGCATGGCCTTTTCCGCCAGGGTGAGCTGATCGTCCTCGCGGGGCATAAGGATGTTGCGCAAGAGCGTCGTGGCCATGCCCTGCCTGAGGGCTGGCTGCTCCGGGACCGGCCGGCCGGTCAACGTCTGTAACAGGTCGTTGGCCTCGCCGCGCAGAAATCCGGCCGCCAGCCGCATGCCGTCCTTGACCGTGTCCTCGGCGGAGGTTGCTGGCCCCTCGGTGGCCGCCATGCGCGCCGCCCGCTCCAATACCATCTCCATGGTGCTTTTGATTTCAGCCATCGCGTCATATCCTCAAACAATCACATGCGTCCGTCGCCCAGCAGGTTATACGATAAATCCGTGCGTCTTACAACCGGGGATTTGTCGGCCGGGCAAACGTATAAAAGGGGATGCTTTTGCTTGGCAGCGCCGGTGGCGTGTTCTATAGTGGCGTAGCTGTTCTTTTTTACTTCTACCAGCATCCGGGAACCATGGCCCCTCTCACCCTATTTGCCATAGCCGTGGCCCTGGCCGTGGACGCCTTTGCCGTGGCCCTGGCCGCCGGCGCCAGCCTGCCGCGCCTGCACTGGCGGCACACCTTCCGGCTGGCCTGGCACTTTGGTTTTTTCCAGGGTGCCATGACCCTGCTGGGCTGGGCCGGGGGCTTGGGCTTCCGCACCCTGATCGCCAACGTCGACCACTGGCTTGCCTTTGGCCTGCTGGCCCTGGTCGGCGGCCGCATGATCCTTGGGGGGCTGGCTGCCAAGGAGGAGGGCCGGCAGGGTGTTGATCCGACCCGGGGCGCCACCCTGGTGGTGTTGTCGGTGGCCACCAGCATCGATGCCCTGGCCGTGGGGTTGTCGCTCGCCGTGCTGCGTATCGACGCCTGGCAGCCCTCCCTGGTCATCGGCCTGGTGGCGGCGTTCTGCACCGGTGCGGGTCTGCACCTCGGGCGCTGGGCCGGCGGTGCCTCCCGCCTGGGGGCCCGGGCGGAGATTGTTGGCGGCGGCGTGCTCCTAGCCATTGGCGCCAAGATCCTCTGGGAGCACCTCGGACCGGCCTGATCCGGCCGCTTTCGTCTTTTCCCGTTGACAGCCGTGCTACCGAGTGGTTACTTTTCGCAGCCCGGCACCACCTTAGCCGGCAACACTGTTTCCCACTATTACGCCTCGCCAGGCAACGACAAAGGTACCTCATGAGCATTCGCG
>DYDL01000217.1 GCA_020717925.1 Desulfocapsa sp. | reverse complement strand
GCCTGCGGTAAAATTTTTCGCATGCCTCGATTTTGGACGAAAATCTTCATTTTGCAAGAGGCTCTATCTTGATTGAGAAGTGGAGATATCATCTACCTTTCACCCCTTGTTTGCCGATCACGTTTGGCGGCGACGACTTCTACCAGACCCCACCGGATGGTTTCTGGCAGGCGGTCGAAGCTCGTCATTAAGGTGCCGCGGTACCCGTTGCTGATCACCTCGAATGTCCGCTGAGGAGTGAGTCTGTATGCCGTAAAGTCTGGCGGCGGCGGAAGATAGTGACTGGACAGCTCTGTGCCCCTGCCGTCGGCGCCATGACATGGCGTGCAGGTCTGCACATATATCAGTTCTGCCTGTTTGAGTGTTGCCGCAGAAGCGGCGACGGGAACAGGTTCCGGTTCGGCAATCAGATGATGGTTGGCATTGAGGTATTCGGCAAGGCTATCAAGCTTGCTTCGATCGAGGAAGGTGAAGTACGGCATGGACGATCCCGGAACCCCCTCGGTAAGGATTTTGTGAAGATAGGGGGCGGTAGTCCGTATTTCCGCAATTTTTTCCGGAGGCACTCCCAGATTTTTTGCCTCCGGGCCGGCGCCATCGGCCGCTTCGCCATGACAGAAGGAGCAGCTCTTGGCATAAATGGTGGCGCCGTTGTCGTAGACGACATCGAGCTTTGCTTGATATTGGTCAAGACTTTCCCGGGCGAAGGCGTCGACCTCATGTTGGTGCGTCCGGGTCTCTTGCAGTAGTGCTGTCGAGACCGGCAGATACGCCCGGTTCTGAATCAGCTGACGCGTCAGCAGCATTGATACCAGGATAAATACCATTGCCGGGGCGGTGGTCTGCAATGAGAGGATGGTCTCTTCCTTGCTGCCGATGGTAAACAAGTACCAGAGAAAAAGAGCGGCGCCGCCTATCCCGGCCAGGAGTGGGAGATTAACAATCATCTCCAGCCTGTCCGGTAGTGATCCATAGAGCAGAATGCCGAGGACAATCTGCAGTAGGAGCCCGGCCACGAGCAGTCGCAGCAGAGATTTCCTGTCCTCTTTATTTTCAGCTGCGAAGAAATAATGAAATGCTGCGCCGAACACGACTGCGGCCCCGAGGATATGCAGGTATCTGAACAGCCAGTGAATGGACAATGAGGTATTCAGTCGGTACCCTTGGTCAATGATGGTGACCCAGTCGGCAGGATGCTCGGAGACCATCAGGATCAGGACGAATATGCCTGGAACTGCCAGCAGGGTGAGCAGGCCGGTAATGCCTAAAATCAATGAGATAATGCGGTGGCTGTCAATGTGATGGGCCAGCAGATCAAAGGCAAGAAAGGCGACAATGAGCAGCACAATGAGAGCAAGCCAGAATGGGGCAAAGAGATTAACGGCGGTAAAGAAGGGAACAGTAAAAGCAACCTGAATCAGGAGCAACGGGGCCACGCCCAATACCGCGGCAAGGCTTTTGTGGCTCATGAAGGCTTTGGCAATCCGGGCTGTCAGGCGAAGGGCCTGGGGTTTACCGCCCCAATGGCCGATCAGCAGGTACGAAAAAGCAAGGATCGCCGTGCCGAGAGTGAACAGCACAAAAAGCAGATGCAGGGTGAAAGAGACAAAAAGCAGTCCCTGCAACCATGGATCGGGTAAAGGTTTCTGCAGAAGGAGATCGGCAAGATTATTCATGTCCCGGCCCCCCTTCGAGTGGTGCAAATCGTGAGGGAGCGCCAAGTTTGATTGTGCCGTCCCCGAGATGGAAGAGGAAGTCGGCCAGGGTTCGCCGCTCCTGGTCAGAGCCTGAAAATGGGGGCATGAAGGGCACCATTTCATGGGTGTGGCCGATGATGACATAGATGCCGTCCGCTGTTCTGCCCTGTACCCGGTCCACGATATTGTTGATCCCGCCGATGGTGTGACAGGCGGAGCAGTTTTGGCCAAAAAGGTAGGCCCCACGGCTGACGGAATCGTCCTGTTTTACAGAAGCGTTATACCAATAGGAGCTTGAAAGCATGCCGTTTTTTGCTAAGAGTGGCGTTTCCGCAAGCAGTACCTGGTTGGCATACATATAACCGGGCATCAGATACGGGCCGCGGATAAACTCCCGCACCCGTTCAAACTGGGCCACAAAAAGAATGGAGATACAAATTGCCGGAATCACAAGAATCTGGACGGAGAGAACGGATCTGTGGAGAGCAATAAACCAGAAACAAAGCAGGAAAATAATGCCGCCAAGGGTGATTTCCCAAAACAATCCTGTCTGTTGAGAAAAGCGGGAGGTCATGACCGCGTAGAGCGAATGGGTCTTGAATGCAGAAGGGACCACCTTGAAATACCAGACTCCACTAAGAAGTGTGATCGTCAGGCTGAAAAGGGCTATTTTGCTGAACAGGGCCAGGGCCTCTTGCCGGAACTCCTGTTCCCGTCTGGTAAGAACAAGATAGGCGACGGAAAAGAGGGCACCCAAAAAATAAGCGAAGCCGAAACGCAGGGCAAGTTGCGGCAGGTAGCTGGGGTTGAAGAAGGCGGAACTGAGGCTCTTGTCCCAGGGCCAGCCATCCGGCGTCAGCATGAAGCCGAGAATACCGGTGATCAGCACGGCCGAGCAGAGGGCCATTACAACATAGCCGAAGCCGAGCCGGAGGTGGCGTTTTTTCCTCTCCCCGGTCCAGCTCAGCCAGGTGTAGTAGTAAAGAAGGATGATGATCACCTCGGTAGTAAAAACTCCCCACTCAATAAACCAGGGCCAGAAAAAGACCCTGAGCAATGAGCCGATCCCGCGTGGAGCCAGAGCGCTGGTGATAAGCCAGATCCCGACTCCGGTTATGGCGCCGACACTGGTGGTCAAGAAAACGATAAATCGCAGAAAATCCCTGGCAAAATATTCCCAGTCCCGGGATGCCCGGCGCTGTCCCAAATATTCACTGACTACCACCATGGAAACAGCGCCAATCGCCAGGCCGTGGCTGATGACGACATGCAAGACGGCATCAAGGGCAATGGTCATGCCATTCCCCAGATAGGGAACCTGAAAGAGAGGAAACTCCATGTTTCGCGCTCCTCGTTATGGCTTGCGGCTATAGTGCGGCCGCGGCTGGGAAATAATATGCGCTGTTACATCCAGGGCATCTTCAACGGAAAGATCAGGGTTGCCCAGCGGCATGTTGAGGTGGGCGAAGGGCGCAAGGTTTTCCGCTTTATACATGCCGGCCCCGTCGTTGAAGGAATTGTCGCCCCATAAAGGAGGAGTGGAGCTGTTGCCGTCGCCGTCCTTTCCATGACAGACGGAGCATTTAGTCTCAAAAAGCTTCCCGCCTTTGGTTTTGTCCGGTGTATGGGTGCTCTTGAATGGCTGCACTCCCAACCAGGGTATTGTTGCATAAACCGGCAATCCTTTTGATATCCACTGGTAATAGGTGACAAGGGCAGTCATTTCCTTACTTTCAGCAGGCAATGGCAGACCGTTCATGCTTCTTGTGAAACAATCGTTAGTGCGGGCGACAAGATCAACAGCGTAGTTTTGCCTTTTGCGGTATTTGGGATAGACAGCTCCCACGCCCACTAATGACAGGCCGCCGTTTTTTCCGCCTTGGGTGATGCCGCCCTTGAAATGGCAATTGGCGCACGTGAGTTTGTTGCCTGAATATGGAGAGGCATATTTGCCGGTCTCCATGATGATATTGGAGCCGAGCAACACCGCTTCTCTGATTGATTCAGGGGCATCCTGCAGTGACGGGGGAGCGTAGTTGATTGCCGGAGTTGCCTCTCGCGGAGAGAGAGCTGGCGGGAGGACGGTTTTCTGCGGCATCGATATTGTGTCGTCTGCCAAAGGGGTAAGATTGAGGAACCTGCTGAAAAAGAGTGACAGACCGGCGCCAACTATGGCAATGGCGACAGTGGTAATCACAACAAACGCCAGTTTATTATTCTTCATTTGAGCCTTTTGCAAAATGAGGATTTTTGTTCAAAATCAGGTAAGCGAAAAATTTTACCGCAGGCATGTGGCTAATATTCCGATGATAAAATTTTTTGCATAACGCAGAGTTTGGGCGAAAAGACCATTTTGCAAGAGGCTCATTTTCGTTTATCTGCTTGTGGCGAAGGATGGAGGCTTTAAAACCTCTTCTCGCTGAGCCCAAAGACTATTTTTCGACAACTTTCTTGAGCTGGCCGATTTTTTCCTGAATTTTACCTTCCGCATTTTCGACTGTACCTTCAGCTTCCAAGTCACGATTTTTGACTACTTTCCCGACGGTTTCCTTGATCTTCCCTTTCACTTGCAGCATTTTGCCTTTTACGTTGTCTTTTGTGCTTGATTTCATGTTGTTTCTCCTGTTTTTTTTATACGATGAGTTAATAGCCACACTCTCGAGGAGAGCATGCTGCAAGATGTAAAACATACCCGGATCGCTAAGAATAGTCGCTTCGCGGATAACCGGTGACCCGCGCGCCTGCCGCAAAATGCCAAAAAAAAATTATAAGATTGCCTTTAGCCGACGTTCTGGAGGGCAAATTCCCAGTTGATCAGCTTGTCGAGTACGGCGTTCACATAGTCGGCACGGCGAT
>DYDL01000216.1:2697-4640 GCA_020717925.1 Desulfocapsa sp. | reverse complement strand
GAATGACCCGGAGCAGCTTGGGTTGCAGCTCCAGCGGCATTTCGCCGATCTCGTCCAAGAAAATGGTGCCGTGATCGGCCAACTCAAAACGCCCGATCTGCCGGGCATCAGCCCCAGTGAACGCCCCCTTTTCCCGGCCGAAGAGTTCGGACTCGATGAGGTTGGCCGGCAGTGCCGTGCAGTTGACCGTAATCATCGGCCGTTCCCTGCGCGCACTGGTGCTGTGGATGGCGCGTGCCACCACGCCCTTGCCGGTGCCAGTCTCGCCCAGGATAAGCACGGTCGCCTGCATGGGCGCCACCTGCTCGACCCGCAGGAACACCTGCGAGATGGCAGTGCTTTGCCCGATGATCTCGCCATAGTTGTACCCCTGGGCAACCTCCTTCCGCAGGTATAAGTTTTCGGCCTGGAGCCGGCCTTTCAGCCGGTTGATCTCCTCAAAGGCAATCTGGAGTGACTCCTCCGCCCGCTTACGTTCGGCTATTTCCTGCATTAGTTTTTCGTTGACCCTGCTCAAGTCATGCGTCCGTTCCTTGATCCTCGTTTCCAGCTCGTCGTGAGCTTGCCGCAGTTCATCCTCCGCCCGCTTGCGCACCATCATTTCAACTTGCAGGGCGGTGTTGGCTTCCTTGCTCTCATTATTCGCCAGCACCGCGTCTTCCATGATGTTCAAGGCGGCCCGCCGGGCATCGTTCATCATGGCGTTGGTGGCCTGTAACTCGTCCTGGGCTTCCTGCAGGGCCTGTTCGTGTTCGTGCATGACGCGGAGCGATTGGGCTTGCGACTCCAGGAAGGTCAGATCCGTCGCCACCAGGCAGATGCTGGGGAGAGTGTCCACTAGGAGCAGGTTGGCCGCGATTTGCACTGGCACCAGGGCGCCGTCGGTGGCCCGTAACGTGAGGAGCCGTTGCACGGCGTTGGCTTGGGCATCGGCCAGGAGTATGCGCAGTTTATTGTGCTGGGCCGGCGCGAAGAAGGTGGTAAGCTTTTGCCCAACAGTGTGCAACATCGAGCTCTTCATCAGGTCGCAAAAGCGTTGGTTGCAGAAGAGGATGGTTCCGGCGAGGTCCAACGTCATGGCGGCCTCGTTCATGGTCTCGACGATGAGCCGGTACGTCCGCTCGGCGCCGGTGAGGGAGAAAACCCGGACTCCCTCGGGGGTTTCCACTACCAGGGCGTCCACGTCGCCGCCATGGATGGCGGCGATGGTCTGTTCGGCCTCGGCGAGGCGGTCGCGGAGCTGTTCGCTTTCCGCCAGCAACGCTTGCATGGTGCGAGGGGCATGGTTTGTCTTGCTGTGCATACGTTACCTGTTCCTGAGGTCCAGGCCCACCAGCACCTTGTCCAGGTCAGCCATGTTGCCGATGATCTTCCTGAGCGGCAGCGGCAGTTTCTTGATCAGGGTGGGCGTGGCGATGATCTGTTCGTCCTTGGCCAGCACCGGATGCTGGTAGAGGTCGATCACTTCCAGTTCGTAGTGACCCTGCAGGTGACCCTCGCAGATGGCGGTGACGGTGCGGATGGCCTCCTGGGAGCGCGGGGTGAGCCCGGCCACATAAAGCCGCAGGGTGTAGAGTTGATCCTTGGGAGCGAGGCC
Source organism: Desulfocapsa sp. (assembly GCA_020717925.1). Taxonomy (GTDB): domain Bacteria; phylum Desulfobacterota; class Desulfobulbia; order Desulfobulbales; family CG2-30-60-27; genus CG2-30-60-27. The sequence goes on along the minus strand of DYDL01000216.1, from coordinate 3,043 downwards.
CGCGGCTTCCAGAACCTCGGCCGTTGTCTGGACGCGTTTCTTGGTCATGGTAGTTACCTTTTGGGTTACCGTTGCCGCAGATCAAGACCGACAAGAACCCGCTCTTCGTTGGAAAGGTCGCCGATGATTTTTTTCATGGGAGGCGGCAGCCTGCGCACCAGGGTCGGTACAGCGATGATCTGGTCGCCGGCGGCCAACTGCGGTTGTTGCAGCAGATCAATGATCTCGATCTCGTAGCGATCTGCCAGGTGTGTTTCGCAAAGCTTCTTGAGGTTGGCGAAGGCCGCGACCGCGCGCGGGGTCATGCCTGCCACGTAAAGCCGCAAATTCCAGGATTCCGGTGCCA
>DYDL01000216.1:0-2680 GCA_020717925.1 Desulfocapsa sp. | reverse complement strand
TTAGGCATGCTATGCTCCATTATTGACTCAGTATTCATGCGCCGTTCCTTTATGACCTCATAAGCAGCCCTGATAACTGCCAGGGAAACCCTCAATCGACCTGGCGGGCGCTGGCCAGTTCGGCGCGATCGCGGGTCGCCGTTTCCAGGCGGCTCTGATCGTAACGGGCGAGGGCGGCGAGATCCTCGGCCAGTACCGCGGCTTTGTGCCGCAACGTCTCGATCTGGGCCTGGACCAGCGATTTTTCCTGCCCCAGTTCACGCTGGCGCCGCGTCGCTTCCCGGCGCTGCTCCTCGGCCCGGGCTTTATTCTGCGCCTCCTGGATGAGCCGGGCCGAGCCGGTCAGGACCGTTCCGTCGCCTACATACACATCTGTGAGCTGGAGTCCATGGTCGGACAGCACAAACTCGCGCACCTGGTTGGAGTGGGCCATGCCGCGACTCTTGAGCACGAACAGCAGGCGATTGCGCTCGCCGGAGGCGGTCTCGACATTGCGCAGAAGCACCCAGGTGTCCATCAGCGAAGAGACCCCTACATCGGTCTGCTCCATGGCGTTTTTTCCTTCGGTAAGGCTGGTGAACAGGGCCGTGACTCCCTGGTTCTTGCAATAATCGATTACCTGCGTCAGCATCGCCTTGATCTCTTCGCTACTGCCAACGGCGGACAGATTGTTGACCGGGTCGATGACGACGACGCTGGGCCTGAACTCGGTGACGAACTTGATAATGCTCCCCAGGTGCTGTTCCAGTCCGCAGAACGTGGCGCGCACCGCGTGAAAGCGCAGGTAGCCCTGCTTGGTCCATTGCTCCAGGTCAAAGCCGACCGAGGCCATGTTGCGGGTGATCTGCGCCGGTGCCTCCTCGAAGGCGACATAGAGGCAGCGCTCCCCCCGGCTACAGGCGGAGTTGGCAAAGGCGGCGGCCAGGCTGCTCTTGCCCGTGCCGGCGGTGCCGGAAACCAGGACGCTGCTGCCGCTGAAATAGCCCTTGCCGCCCAGCATCGCGTCCAGCCGGTCGATGCCGGTGGGGACGCGCTTACTGGTGACCGGGTAGTCAAACCCCAGGGAACTGATAGGTAGAACGCTCAGGCCATGCTCGTCGATCATGGTCGGGTATTCGTTGGTGCCATGGGAGGTGCCGCGGTACTTGACGATCCGCAGCAGCCGCGTGCTCACCCGGTTGACCACCCGATGGTTCAGGAAGATCACGCAGTCGCTGACGTATTCCTCAAGGCCGTGGCGGGTAAGTTCATTTTGCCCCTGCTCCCCGGTGATGACGGTGGTGACGTCTTTGTCTTTCAGCCAGCGGAAGAGCCGGCGCAGCTCGGAGCGCAGGACACCCTCGTCGCGGAGCCCGGCAAAGAGGGCCTCGAGCGAGTCGATCCCGACGCGTTTGGCGCCGGTTGCCGCGATCATGCTGTTGAGACGGATAAACAGCCCTTCCAGGTTGTATTCGCCGGTCTCCTCGATCTCGGAGCGCTCCACGTAAACGTAATCCATGGCCAGCTTTTTGCCACGGATCAGCCCATCCAGATCAAAGCCCAAGGAGGCAACATTCTGGGCCAGCTCCACTGGGGTCTCCTCGAACGACATGAAGACCCCGGGCTCATCGAATTCGAGGATGCCGCGGACAATAAACTCCAGGGCCAGAAGCGTCTTGCCGCTCCCAGTGCCGCCGCAGACCAGGGTGGGCCGGCCGCGCGGCAACCCACCCCGGGTAATGTCGTCCAGCCCGCGGATGCCGGTGGGGCATTTTTCAAGCCTGATGATTTTCTTTTTGGCTGCCATGGTCATGTTCCTTTCTCAAAGTCGAGCGGATAGCGCGAAGGCTGGCCGGACTGTACGCAGAGTTCGTTAATCTCCTTCTTCAGGTCGATCATCCGGAGTTCACGCTCTACCGAGGCGTTGTTAAAGCGGATCAATTCATCATTAATGGTTTGCAGCTCCTCATTATATTTCCGAATATGCTCTTGGGCCTGCCTGCGCTCGGTAATGTCGATGACCGCCATGCGGCACTCCTGCCCTGATGCCCCCGAGGCCATGGCCTCAAGCTGCACAAAGAGAGTGGCCTTGCTCTCGCCGCCGAGCGTCACCTCACAGGACTCTTTGCCTTGGCTGGCAAACACCTTTGCGAAAAATTCCGCAAAACGTAGACAAGACTCCTCGGCGACCAATAGCCCGAAGCGTCGACCGAGCAGCCGGGAGCGTTCGATCCCCAGGAGGCTGGCGGTGGTGAGGTTGGCGGACTGGACAGTACCCTCGCGGTCGAGGGTCAGGTAGCCGACCGGCGCGAACTCATAGAGGTCGGTGTAATTGTCCAGCGCCGTCTCTACCTCTTTCCGGGAGCGGGACAGCTCTTCATTTTGCATCTCCAGCTCGATCTGGTGGACCTCAAGTTCATGGACAAGGCGCTGCGCCTCTCCACTCGTCAAGCCAGCATGCGGTTGCGTGGTTTTCGCCCGCAACCGCTCTTCCGCCTGACGGCGCAGGTCAACGGCTGTTCTTGTCTGGCTCTTCACTTTGTCGTTGGCCATCTTTACTTTCTAGCCTCAAGCAGATGCATCAACCTGGTATTTTCCTCGCGCAATGCGCTCTCCAGTCGTTTGTACGCGGAGATGTCCACAAAGGTGATCACTACCCCGCCGATGACGTCCTCCATGGTGCGATAGGGCATGATGCGTA
>DYDL01000215.1 GCA_020717925.1 Desulfocapsa sp. | reverse complement strand
TCGATGCGGCCGATCTTGGGGCCCAAGTCGTAAGAGCCGGCCTTCAGGATCGCCTCAATGCCCAGCGGCGCGGTGTCTGCGGCGTTGAAGACCTCGGTCAGCAGGGTGTAGACAAAGTCTTCCACCCTTTTCGCCATGCGCTCACGGATGGCCTGGGGCTGGCCCATGATCTTGGTCTCAAAGGGCAGGTTGAGTTTTTTGTAGTCACCGCACTTCCACCCCTTTTCATTGGCATAGGCGACCATCTCAGCCCACAGCTTTTCGCTGAGCCCGGCGTTGGGCACCTTCTGGAAGTTGCCCCCCTCGTCCAGGATGGCGTTGCCGTAGTCGTTGACCTCCAGTCCCCATGAAATCATCTGCAGGGCGGTGGCGACGTTGGCCTTGGTGGTGCGGGTCTGGGCCGCGATCTCGCGCAGTCGTTCCGAGCTGTTGCCCGAGGTGCCATGCTGGGCGCCGGAGACCTTGTAGGGGGCGAGAGCCGCGTGCACTTGGGCGGTGAGTTCCACCTGGATGCCCAGGGAACTCGCCTCGATGCCGTGGGTGGTGCCGTTGTTCAGGGCGATCCAGTCCGGAAAGAGGTTGTGGGCATTCAACCCCTGGATGAGGAAGAGGGCCTCGGCCGGCGAGGAGAGCCCCTCCTTGCCCTTGATCTCGCCGATCTCCGTCTCCAGGCCGGCCCAGGCGGGCACGAACTGGAGCAGGGAGAGATTGGCCAGCAGGTTCTTGTCGTCGGGCAGGTGGGAGGCGTCCATGGCGATGGAGGTGATGCCGGCCTCGAACATGGTGGGGATTTCCACCTTGGCAAAGTCGAGGTCACCCTCCTTTTTGATGCCGTAATGGTCGGCATGCACTGCCACCGGAATGGTGAGGTTAAGCTCGTTGCACAGGGCGTCGACCTGGCGCGCCATGTTCCAGTAGTTCACCGGGCAGTAAGAGGTGGCGCCGCCCTCGGACCTGGCGATTTCAATGATGATGGCGGCGTTGGCCCGCTGCGCGGCCATAAGCGCGCCGCGGATGACCAGATTGCTGCGGCCGTTGGCCGCCATGGTCATGGCATGGCCCTTGGCCAGCATGGCCCGGTCGATAACCTTGCCGCTCACCAGCAGACCCTTGGAGTTGGGGAAAAGCTTCCGCACGTTGGGCGGCCGGCCAATGGCAACGGCCCGTTCAAAATCGGCTTGCGCTACGGACATAGGAATTCTCCCTTTTTGATCCAGACAGGAACTTCTTGCCACGCTTCCAGCAAAGCATAACGGAAAGCGCGCCAACGATCCATGAAAATCTGGCCAAACGCGGCTGACCTCCAAGGTGGCCCAGCCATTTTTTATGCGGGCCTTTCCCGTTAAAAATAGATACGATAAAATATACCCACGGTTTTCTGGCAAGGAGGTGTGACATGGGCAAGCGGGATACGGTCAAGATGGCGGTGCGGAAGGAGGCACCTGCCATTGGCATGGACGATTCGGTGGAGGCGGCCATCGAGATGATGGTGGCCGGCTGCAGCACGGCTCTGGTGGTTATGCGCAACGAAGAACTGGTAGGTGTCGTTACGGTAAGGGATCTGCTGCACAGCCTCAACCGGGGTGACGAGCCCCGCACCACCACGGTGCTCGAGGTGATGACTCCCTGTGAGCTGATTACCGGCAAGGGCGCCAAGTCCCCCTGCGTCCAGCTTGACGAGAACGAAAGCGTGGCCGATGCCTTGCAGATCATGGAGGAGGCCGGTATCAACCACATGTTGGTGACCGGGGCTGGTGGCAAAGTCACAGGCATTGCCACCTTGATTGATTTACTGGGCCAGGCCGTGGCCTGATGGTGGTTGCCGCTCCTGCGCAAGCAGCGGGCCAGGTTGTGCTTTGAGTAGAACCCACGAATTACACAAGATACGCGACCAGCTCGATGCCAAGGAGGCGGCCTCTTTAGCCCCTGGCGCCTGCCTGAGCAGGAACGCGGTCCGCCGTCGCCCCGAGGAGCGGCAGGGCCATCGCCAGAACTTTGCCCTGGATGCGGACCGCATCCTCCACACCCGCGCCTATACCCGCTACATCGACAAGACCCAGGTGTTCTATATGGTTCGCAACGACCATATCACCCACCGGGTGCTGCATGTGCAACTCGTCTCCAAGATCGGCCGCACCATTGGCCGTTTTCTCGGGCTGAACGAGGATCTCATCGAGGCCATTGCCCTGGCCCACGACATCGGCCACCCGCCCTTTGGTCATGACGGCGAAACCGTGTTGAGCGAACTCTGCCGGGAACACGGCCTGCCCGGCTTTCAGCACAACATCCAGAGCGTGGTCTTTCTCGACCGCATCGAAAAGCACGGCTGTGGCTGCAACCTGACCCTGCAGACCCTGGACGGCATCCTCTGTCATGACGGCGAAATCCACAACCGCAGTCTGGTGCCGCGGGGCGGTAAGACCTTTGCCGACTTTGACCAGGAAATGGCGGCCAAGGGGGCAAACCCCAAACTTGCGCTTACGCCCATGACCTTGGAAGGTTGCGTGGCCAGGTTTGCCGACACCATCGCCTATATCGGCCGGGATATCGAGGACGCCATCCTCTTGAAGTTGATGGAACGGGACGATATCCCGGCAGAGTGCCAGCACGTGCTGGGCCGTTCCAACGGCACCATTGTCTATAATCTGGTCACCGATCTGGTCGCGAGCAGCACAGGAGCGGCCGGCCTCTGCTTCAGCCCCGAGGTGGCCGACCGGCTCCTGGAACTCAAGCGTTTCAACTATCAGCGCATCTACCTGAACCCGGCCATCAAGCACCTGTTGCCGCTGGTGCAAGAGGCCTACCGGCTGCTGTTCACCGCCTACTTCGAGCAGATCCGGATGGGGCGGCGGGATGCCGTGGTTTTTCATGATTTTTTGGATGGCCTGGGCGACGAGTACCGCGACAGCACCCCGCCGGCCGGCAAGGTCCGGGACTTCCTGGCCGGCATGACCGACGATTACTTCCTGACGCAGGCGGCCCGTTATGGCTGCAAGGTGCCGGAGAAAAGCTGATGATCTCCCGCGCCAAGAAATTTCTGCCCCGTGAATCGCTCATGGTGGTCATCGCCTCCTGCATCGGGCTGGGCGCCGGCGGCATCAATATCCTGTTCCGGGCAACGACCGAACTGGTGCAGCGCTATGTTTTCGATGGGGGCCACCATTTGCTTGGCCTTGCGGCCGGCGGCTGGCACCTGCTGCTTCTGCCCTTGCTCCCCATGCTCGGCATGGTATTGCTCATCCCCCTTTCCCTGCTTTTCCCGGGCCAGGTGAACGGCTATGGCTTTCCCGCCTTTCTCCGCAAGGTCAATCTCGAGAACGGCGTCATCCGTTTCCGTGAGATTCCCCTGAAGATTATCGCCTGTTCGCTCACCATCGGCACCGGCGGCTCGGCCGGGGTGGAGGGACCAATCGCCAACGTCGGCGGCGCCCTGGGATCCCTGGTGGGTCAGTTTTTCCGGGTGTCGGGCAATCGCATGAAGGTTTATGTGGCAGCGGGCTGCGCCGGCGGGGTGAGCGCCATGTTCAACGCCCCCATTGCCGGGGTGTTCTTCGCGGCCGAGATTGTCCTCTTGGGCACCTACGAGATCTCCTCCTTCGCCGCCCTGGTCATCTCCTCGGCCATGGCCACCGTGGTTTCCCGCGGCTATTACGGCGCCAACCCGGCCTTCCCGCTACCGCCCTATGACCTGGTGAATCCCGCGGTCGAGATTCCCCTCTACCTGCTGATGGGCGTGGTGGTCGGCGTGATCGCGGTGCTGCATATCCACGTCTTCTATCAACTGCGCGACCGCTTCGCGGCTCTGCGGTTGCACCCGCAGCTCAAGCCCATCCTGGGCGCCCTGGTGGTCGGCAGCCTGGCCATCGGCTTTCCGCAGATCATGGGCAATGGCTACGAGTATCTGGGCCAGGTTCTGGACGGCGAGGGCGTGCTGCTGGTCATGCTGCTGCTTATCTTTGTCAAGATCGCGGCCACGGCCGTCACCCTGGGCTCTGGCGGCGCCGGCGGGGTGTTCGCGCCGGCCCTGTTCATCGGCGGGGTGATCGGAGGCAGCTTCGGGGCCGTGGCCCACCATTTTTTGCCCGCATCCACCGCCACCCCGGGCGCCTATGCCGCCGTGGGCATTGGCGCCTTCCTGGCCGCCACCACCCACGCCCCGCTCACCGGCATGTTCCTGCTCTTCGAGATGACCGGCAACTACCTGATTATCATCCCGGTGATGCTGGCCTCGGTTATCGGCACCGTGGTGTCGCGTCTGCTGTACAGCGATTCTATCGACACCGTGGACTTCAGCCGCGACGGCATTGACATTCATGAGGGGAGGGAGAGCGCCATCCTCAAGTCCATCAAGGTGGGCAGGATCATTGATGAGGATGTGGACTTTGTCAGCGAGAGCGCCAATGTCGACGAACTGCTGCACCTCTTCACCATGGCCCGCAACCGCTTCTATTTCCCGGTGATCGACGCCACCGGCCGCATGACCGGCATCATCTCCATGCAGGATGTGAAGAATATCCTGCACGACCAGGAACTGCGCCTCTCGGTCCATGTCGGCAACCTCTGCTCCCGCAACGTCATCATGCTCACCCCGGCGGATAC
>DYDL01000214.1 GCA_020717925.1 Desulfocapsa sp. | reverse complement strand
TCAACTTTGAAACCAACACCCACAAGCTTTTGCAGACCGTAATCTTTGCCCAGCAGGAGTTGCGGGAAGAACTGGAGCAGCGGCCGAACTTCACCGACCGCATCAGCAACCTCCTTACCCTGACCCCCTTCGGCTTTGGTGACACCCGGCGCATGATCCAGCACCGGCTGCGCCATGCCGGCGCCACCGGCGGCCAGGAGACCGGGCTGTTCAGCCTCCCGGCCCTGTGGATCATCCATCGGCTCTCCGGCGGCTATCCCCGCAAGATCGTACAGCTCTGCTCCAAGACCATGCTCGCCCTGATCATCCAGAACAAAACCCGGGTGGGCGTCGGCCTGGTCCGCGTCAGCGCCATCCGGTTGCCCTTGCGAAAGCCGGGCGCCTCGACCTGGCGCAGGCTCACCCTGACCCTGCCCCTGTTGGCCGGGCTCGCCTGGCTGCTGCTGGCCGCACCGTGGGCCACCGCACCGGTCAGACCAGTTTTACCGGCACAACCTCCCCCAGCAGTGACACCGGCTGTCGAGGCGGCCAGGCCTCCCGCCGCCCTGCTCGGCACCCTGCCCCTGGAGCGGGGCGATACCCTGCAGAAGGTTATCACCCGCATCTATGGCCGTTATACCCCGGACCTGCTCGCCATGGTGTTGCAGGCCAACCCCACGATCAGCAACCCGACCCTGATCCGGGCCGGCACTCCCATCCTGTTGCCGGCGCTGCCGAATGCATCCCCTGACCAGGCGGCGGTATCTCTGGTGCAGGGCCAACCGGAAGCTGAACAATAAGCGATACCATCATTGCCAAAAGGGGCACTGCCGTGACTATCTCAAAAAAAATGCATGAGTTCGCCAACCGTTCGTCCTGGATCCGCAAGATGTTTGAGGAGGGCACGAGAATGAAGGCCCAATTCGGCGCGGAAAATGTCTTTGACTTCAGCCTTGGCAATCCCGACCTGCCTCCGCCACCCCAATTCCAGAAGGCGCTGCTGGATGTGTGCGGTGACCAGGGGCCAGGGGTGCATGCTTATATGCCGAATGGTGGCTATCCCCAGGTGCGGGCCGCTGTGGCCCAGCGGATTGGTGCCGAACAGGGATTGCCCCTGTCTGCCGACGAGGTGCTGATGACCTGCGGGGCGGCCGGGGCCTTGAATGTTACCCTCAAAGCCCTGCTCGACCCCGGGGATGAGGTCATCATCCTGGCGCCATTTTTTGTGGAGTATCACTTCTATGTGGACAACCATAACGGCATAACCGTCGTTGTGCCAACCCGCGCTGATTTCAGCCTCGATCTGACCGCGATCGACAAGGCCATCACCCCGAGGACCAAGGCCATCATTGTTAACAGCCCTAACAATCCAACCGGCCAGATCTATGCGGCGGAGGAACTGGCCGGCCTCGGCAAGTTGTTGCAAGAGGCGGGCGCCCGCCATGCAACCACCATCCACCTGATTGCCGACGAACCGTACCGCAAGATTGTCTATGACCACTACACGGTCCCCAGTATCTTTCAGGCCTATGATAACAGTATTGTGGTGTCGTCCTATTCAAAGGATCTCTCCTTACCCGGGGAACGTATCGGCTATATTGCCGTCCACCCCGGGATCAACGATAAGGGGGCGTTGCTCGGGGCCATGACCCTGGCCAACCGCATCCTGGGTTTCGTCAATGCGCCGGCATTGATGCAGAAGGTCGTAGCCCGCCTCAATGACGCCACGGTGGATTGCGGCATCTATCGTAGGCGGCGGGATCTTTTCTGCTCAATCCTCACGGCAGCAAGTTACCAGTTTGTGCCCCCCAAGGGCGCTTTCTACCTGTTTCCGCAATCACCCCTGGCCGACGATGTCGCCTTTGTCGCCCTGTTGCAGGAAGAAAAAATACTTGCCGTCCCGGGCCGTGGCTTTGGCATGCCGGGCTTTTTTCGACTCGCCTTCTGTACCGATGACAAGGTGATTGAACGATCAAGAGATGGTTTTGCCCGGGCCATGGCAAAGGCCATGCAAGCAAAAGGGTAGTTACCATTCAGTATTGCCCTGAGCCAAAAAAAGAAAAGCACCTAACGGCAACCCGCTAAGTGCTTGTTTTCATTGGTGCCCGGGACGAGAATCGAACTCGTACAGCGCTAAGCGCCGAGGGATTTTAAGTCCCTTGCGTCTACCAGTTCCGCCACCCGGGCGCAGGCAGCTTTGACCAAGCGCCCCAGGTTTTGTAGCACACGCCGGACTAAAAGGCAATCATCGCTAGACCTGGCCCCTATGGTTTCTCGCAAAAATACTGGACCTGATAGGTGGAGACTGCCAGGGTACCGTCCCGCCAGGTATCCATGGGCAGACCGGCCTTGCGGCAGAGGTGGCCGAGAAATTCCTCCGGCTCCGGCAACTGCTCCCAGACCTGGGGCAGGAAGGTGGCGCTGGCATGGCCCTGCAGGATGATAACCCCGTCGATGTTGGGTCGCAGTTTAACGAGCAGATCGGCGCCGTCTTTATAGGGTAAGGGGGCCGGGTCGGTGAGTACCGAAACCTCAATCTCCACCTCATTAAGCTCGTCCTCGGCAAGTGGAGAAAAACGCGGATCCTGAAAGGCGGCGTTGTTGGCGTTACGCCGCACCCCATCGACCAGCGCCTCCATGGCGCTCAGGGAGCCAATACAGCCCCGCAATGCCCCATGCTGGTGCAGGGTGACAAAGATGCCGTGTCTGGCCTGCAAGGCCGGGTCGGCCAAGATTTCAGGCGCCATGGCCGCGGCCGGTCGGCCCAGTTTAGCGGCAATGGTCTGCCGGGCCAGCCGCACCATGGCCTGGCCCTGCGCCTCGGTCAAGCCTTTTGTCTTTTCTGCCTGGCCAGCCATGGTCACCTCCAGAGTAAGGGCAGGACACCCAGCGCACCCAACTTGTCGAAAACTTTCCCAGGTATTACCAGCACCCAGGGGCACGCCACCATAAAAAAACCCGGCCGCAAACACGACCGGGTTATATCTACGCCAAAAAAACGTTCAACCGCAGGAGCCAGAACCGCAGCTACTGCCGCAGCCACCACCACCGCCAAGGGGCATGGTGGAGGAAATGGCAAACCCCGACCTGTGGCCCGCGTCGAGGTAATCCACCTTGATCGCCGCGCACTGCTTCATGAGATCAGTGTCCACCAGAAAGGTGAGTCCCTGCTCTTCAAACTTCTGATCGTTGACCTTTGGCTCATCCAGAGCCAATCCCAAAGAGGGACCCGATCAACCACCCTGCATGATCGCCACCCGCAGGGCGGAATCGATCTTGTTGTCCTGCATATAGGCCTTAAGATTCTTGGCCGCCATCTCGGTCACCTGAAACATACCATAACCTCCTAATATAATTAATAAAATCTAAGTCTTTCCTTAAACCCGGCGCTCTTGTCCAGCCAGCGGGAATATTACGGTCAATATTTAACGATAAGAATTCTCCCTGTCCCTGTCAATAAAAGATTACCCAGGCTAACCTCGATTGGTCTAAAAACCCATGGCAGCCAGAGAAAAGAACCCTCAAAGCAGTTGCGCGAACTGCCTGGAATCGGGCATAATCATTTCAATTGCCATTAACCTGCCGGCCACCGGCGCTACCTTGAGGATGAAAGCCATGAAAAAAATTGTCATCTCCACCGGCGGCGGCGACGCGCCTGGCCTGAATGCCGTTATTCACGCCGTGGTCAAATCCTCCTACAACCGGGGCTGGGAAGTCTACGGCAGCCGCAGCGGCTACAAGGGGCTGCTGGACACCGACGAACTGGTGCGCCTGACCCCGGAGATGGTGGCCGAGATTACCCCAACCGGCGGCACCATCCTGGGTTCCACCAACAAGGGCAACCCCTTTGCCATGCCGGTCCAGAACATGGCCGGCGAATACCAGATCGTCGACGTCTCCGACCGGGTCATGAAAAATTTTACCCGGCGCGGCTTTGACTGTCACATCGCGGTGGGCGGCGACGGCAGCCTGGAGATCGCCCACCGCTTTGCGGCCGAGAAAGGCATGCCTGTCATCGGCGTGCCCAAGACCATTGACAACGATCTAGAGGCTACCCAGCTTACCTTTGGCTTTGATACAGCGGTCTCCACCGCCACCGAGGCCCTGGACAAACTCCATTCCACCGCCAAGTCCCACGACCGCGTTCTGGTGGTCGAGGTAATGGGCCGGGATTCTGGCTGGATCGCCTTGAACTCGGGGATCTCGGGCGGCGCCGACGTCATCCTGCTGCCGGAAATCCCCTTTGACATGGCCAAGGTCTGCGCCAAGATCAACGACAATGAGGCCTACGACAAGCACTACGCCATCGTGGTGGTGGCCGAGGGGGCAAACGCCATTGGCGAGGACAGGGTCTGCAAGGTCGGGGGCGAGATCGGCCGCCAGGAGGAATGCCTGGGTGGTATCGGCGAATGGGTGGCCAAGGAGATTCGCCAGCGCACCGACAAGGACACCCGCTCCCTGGTGTTGGGCCATTTGCAGCGCGGCGGTTCACCCACCACCTTTGACCGCCTGCTGGCCCTGCGTTTCGGCGGCGCCGCGGTGCGCCTGGTGGAGGAAGGAAAATTCGGCCAGATGGTCGCCCTGGAGGGCAACGGCATGATCGCGGTGCCGCTTGAGCGGGTGATTGGCCGGCGCAAGAAGGTGCCCATGGACTGCGACAAGGTTCTCACCGCCCGGGAGATCGGC
>DYDL01000213.1 GCA_020717925.1 Desulfocapsa sp. | reverse complement strand
GCCTGCTTGTCGATCTGGTTAAACGCTATACCCGGATGCCGGTCTGTGAGGTTAAGGACGGGATGGTGGTGCAGTCCAACTGCGTTTATATTATCCCGCCCAATCGGGATCTGGCCTTTCTCAATGGCGCGTTACAGTTGCTGGAGCTGAACTTGCCGCGCGGGCAGCACCTCCCGATTGATTATTTCTTTCGTTCCCTGGCCCAGGATCAGCATGAAAAGGCGATCTGCGTCATCCTTTCCGGTACAGGTCGGGATGGTACCTTGGGGGCTCGGGCGGTGAAGGGTGAAGGCGGGATGGTCATGGCCCAGAATCCTGAGTCGGCTGAGTTTGATGGAATGCCGTCGAGTGTGATTGCCGCCGGTTTGGCCGATTATGTCCTGCCGGCTGCGGAGATGCCTGCTCAACTGATTGTCTATACCGGTCATGCCTACGGCAAAACGGAGCATCTCTTTTCTGCTCCTGCGCCTAACGCTTTATTTTCATTGAAAAAGATATTTGTCCTGCTGCACACCCAGACCGGTCACGACTTTTCCCAGTATAAACAGAACACTATTAACCGCCGCATTGAACGGCGCATGACTGTCCATCAGATCTCTGAATTGAGTGAGTATGTTCGCTTCCTCCAGCAGAACTCTCATGAGGTGCATGCCCTTTTTGACGAACTGCTGATCGGGGTCACCAATTTCTTCCGTGATACCGAGGCCTTTGCCGCCCTCGAAGCCAAGGCTCTTCCCCGTCTTTTTAACAACAAACAGCCGGGGACAACTCTCCGTGTCTGGTGCTGCGGGTGCTCCACCGGCGAGGAGGCCTATTCCATTGCCATTGTTCTTCAGGAACAGATGGAGAAACTCAAGCTCCATTTCAAAGTTCAGATCTTCGCCACTGATATTGACAACCGGGCAATTGATGCCGCCCGTACCGGGATCTATCCCGCCTCTATCGCCCTTGATGTTTCCGCGGAAAGGCTGTCCCGTTTTTTCACGCTGCAACTGGATAATCTCTCCTATCGCATCAATAAAGGAATCCGCGACATGGTGAATTTTTCCAAACATGATGTGATTAAGGATCCGCCATTCTCCAGACTGGATATGGTCAGTTGCCGGAATCTGTTGATCTATCTTGGCGGGGATTTGCAGAAAAAGCTGATCCCTCTGTTCCAGTATGCGTTGAGGCCAGACGGCATCCTCTTCCTTGGCACCTCTGAGACCGTGGGCGAGTTTGAGGATATCCTTGTGCCGCTGGACCGTCAATGGAAACTGTTTCAATGTAAAGAAGATGTGAATGGCGTCCATCGTCCGATCCCGAAGAACTTTTTGCAGCCCCTGCCGGAGGGGACGCGCTTTATGCGTCGCTCCGGTAAGACCCAGACCCATGGTTCGACTTCCTTGCGTGAACTGACCGAGCGAATCCAGCTCCAACACTACAATCCGGTTGGGGCGCTTATCAGTGAATGCGGTGAGATCCTCTATCTGTGCGGCCGTACTGGCCGTTTTCTGGAGCCATCTCCCGGCGAGGCCAGCTTGAACATCCTGAAGATGGCCCGCGAGGGACTGCGTCATGATTTGACCGCGGCCCTGTATAAGGCCGCAATCTATAAAACGCCGGTATTTTATCCGGGCCTGATGGTCAAAACCAATGGCGATTTTACCAGTGTCAACCTGTCCGTCCTGCCGGTGGCCTCGGCGATTTTCGACCAATACCTGATCGACTCCTCGATTACCCAGCCCCTGTTTCTGGTCATCCTTGAGGATGCGCCGAAACCGATACCGGCGTTGGCGGCGGTATCACATGGCCCTGATATAGCTCCCGATGCGGGGCGGAATCTTGCCGATGCCGATGGGCAAATCGCCAAACTGCAACTGGAGTTGCAGCTCAAAGAAGAGTACCTCCAGACCAATATTGAAGAGCTGGAAACCTCCCAGGAAGAGATGCAGGCCGTCAACGAGGAGCTGCAATCGACCAATGAAGAGCTGGAAACCTCCCAGGAAGAACTTCAATCAGTCAATGAGGAGTTAGCGACGGTCAACACCGAGCTGCAAATCAAGGTGGTAGATCTCTCGAACGCCAATAACGACATGAGTAATCTCCTTGCTGGCACCAATATCGGCACGATTTTTGTCGATCTGCAACTGCGAATTAATGGTTCGCCCCGTCCGTCACCTCGGTCATCAATCTGATCCCCACGGATGTCGGGAGGCCGCTGGGCCATATCGTTTCTAATCTCTCCGGTTATAGCAGCCTGCTGACGGATGTGCAGGAGGTTTTGGACACCCTGATTCCCAAAGAACTTGAAGTACAGACTGCTGTGGGCCAGTGGTTTTTGCTGCGAATCCGTCCGTATCGCACCCTGGAGAATGTGATCGAAGGGGCGGTGATCACCTTTGTGAATATCCAGGAGTTAAAGATGGGGCGGGAGGGGATGCAACGCTCGGCGGCCATTATTGAAGACTCGCACGACGGCATTTTATTACGGGGTCTCGATGGGCGTATTCTCGCCTGGAACCCGGCGGCGCAAAGGATGTACGGTTGGAGCGAGGACGAGGCGCTGACCATGAATATTCGGGATCTGTCTTCAGAGGGCGAGGCGGAGAGAGAGTTGGCTCAGACCCAGGATCTGCTTAGTGCAAAGACTCTGAAACCCTATCCCGCTGAGCGGCGGGCCAAAGACGGCCAGAGTGTCAAGGTGTGGATGACAGCCACCGCTCTGTTGAATAAGGATGGTCAGGTATATGCCATAGCGACGACGGAGCGGGAGATTTCTGAGTAAGAAAATCTCGGGCGTCCTTGACATGGAGCGGGTGTGTGATAGGCTTAGGAATGAAAACAAAATGTTATTCCGTTTCTAAATCAAGCGTTCACTTTCCATTGTGGTAGAGAGTTTCAGACGGTGCAGATATAGGCAGAAAAAAACAACATTGAGGGAACCTCTATGGCGCAAATACCAGGTGAATCGCCGCGTGAGAACCGTAAGCAGGTCGAGGGGGGGGGGCAAGCCATGACTCAGCCAGCGGGTGAGGCTGCCCGAGAGCTGCGTAAACGGGCGGAAGAAAAAGCCTGGGAGATCGAGGCCACCAGACGGGACAAGGAGTCCCCTGAGACGATGCAGCAGTTGCTGCATGAACTGCGGGTGCATCAGATAGAGCTGGAGATGCAGAATGAAGAGTTGCGCCGCACCCAACAGGATCTCGAATCCTCACGCGCCCGTTACTTTGACCTCTATAATCTTGCCCCCGTGGGCTATGTGACCCTCAGTCCGCAGGGGAGCATCATCGAAGCCAATCTCACCTGTGCCTCGTTGCTGGGTATAGTCAGAAGCGCCCTTGTCAAACAACCGCTTTCCCGCTTTATTTTCCCTGAAGATCAGGATACCTATTACTTCTGTCGCAAACAACTCGTCGGGACGGGAAAACCCCAGGTCTGCGAGGTGAGAATGACGCGCCCGGATGGTTCCCTGTTCTGGGCGTATTTGCAGGCAATCACGACTCTGGACAGTGAGAACGCACCTGGTTGCCGCATCGCGATAAGTGATATCACCAAACAGAAACACAATGAGATTGAGGCCCGTATCGTCAAGGAACAGTGGGAGAAAACCTTTGATACGATGGTCGATATTGTCACCATTCAAGACCAAAACCTGCGTATTGTGCGGGCCAACAAGGCCGCCCATAAGCTGTTTCAGGTGCAGGACGGAGAGTTGCAAGGCAGATACTGTTATGAAGTTTTCACCGGCAACTCTCGACCCTGCGCTGGTTGTCCGCTCCTGGAAACGCGCCAGGATCTCGGCAATCATTCGGCCTGTATCCAAAATCAAAAACTGGGGAAGACATTTCAGGTCTCCTCAGCCTTCATGCCCTCTGAGAAAGACGATCTTCAGCTTCTCATCCATGTCGCCGGGGATATAACGGCCCAGAAGAAGATGGAGGAGGAACTCTTTCAGTCCCATAAGATGGAGGCCATTGGCACCCTGGCAGGCGGCATTGCCCATGATTTCAATAATATCCTCTCGGCGATCATTGGTTTTTCCGAGCTTGCCATGCGCGGTTTGCCGGAAAACAGCAGGGCCAGAGACGATATTGCTCAAGTGGTCATCTCGGGCAATCGGGCGGCAGGGCTCGTTAAGCAGATTCTCACCTTCAGCCGTAAGGGGATTCAGTCCCGGCACTCTTTCCAGCCCTATTTGATCGTCAAAGAGGCCATGAAAATGTTGCGGGCGACACTGCCCAGCACGATTTCCATAGAAGAACACATTGACATGGCGAGTGGTTCCATCTTTGCCGATCCGACGAGCGTCCACCAGATCGTGGTGAACCTGTGCACGAATGCCTACTTTGCCATGAAAGATGAAAAGGGAAAATTGAGTGTTTCCTTATGCCGTCAAGAGATCGGTCAGGAAGAGATTCCTGACAATGATGTCACTCCCGGCCCCTTTATTGTGTTGTCCGTCCAGGACACAGGAAGCGGCATAGACAAGCAAATCCTGACCCGAATTTTTGAACCTTATTTTACAACCAAAGAGGTGGGCCAGGGGAGCGGACTGGGACTGGCGGTTGTGCATGGAATCGTTAAGGCCCTGCATGGCTTTGTTAAGGTGGAGAGCGAAGTGGGTAAAGGCTCCACGTTTCATGTGTATATCCCGGCCATGGCCAAGATTGTCGCCCCTCCTCTCACTCCTGAGATCAAAGAGGTCCCTGGCGGGACGGAGCGG
>DYDL01000026.1 GCA_020717925.1 Desulfocapsa sp. | reverse complement strand
CAGTTCCGCCACCACCTCGGCCAGGGGCAGGCCGACCACATTGCTCCAGGAGCCGTCGATGCGCTCCACCAGGAATCCGCCCCGGCCCTGAATGCCGTAAGCCCCGGCCTTGTCCAGGGGCTCGCCGGTGGCCAGATAGGCAGCCAGCACCTCGTCGCTCACGGCGGCGAATTTCACCGCGGTTTTCACCGCCCGCGGATCCCAGACGTTGTCTTGTGCCCGGCCAATGCAGAAGCCGGTCCACACCTCGTGCCACTGGCCGTTTAAGCGTCTGAGCATGGTCATGGCCTCGGCCTGATCCACGGGCTTGCCCAGGATCTCACCCGCGATATCCACCACCGTGTCGGCCGCCACCACCCAGGCTGAGGGCGCGCACTTGGCCACGGCCCGGGCCTTGGCCTCGGCCAGGCGCAGGACAAAGGGTTCCGGGGCTTCACCGGGCCGTAGCGTTTCGTCCACGTCGGCGGCCAGCGTGGTGCAGTTTAACCCCAGGGCGCGGAAAAAGTCCCGACGCCGTGGCGAGGCCGAGGCCAGAATTAAAGGTTTGTCGTTTTGAAAGGGGCCGCGCATGACTCAGGGTCAGGCCCGGATGGAGTAGCCGCCGTCGACCACTACCGTCTGGCCCTGGATCATCCGGGCCAGATCAGAGCAGAGCAGCAGGGCGACGTCGGCCACGTCCTCGGGGGTAGTGAGCCGGCCCATTGGGGTGCGTGTCCTGGCGCCGTCGAGAATCTCGGTGCGGTTGGGAAATTTTTTCAGGGCCTCGGTGTCCACGGCGCCGGCGCTGATGGTGTTGACGTTGATGCCCTTGGGCCCCAGCTCCACGGCCAGATGGCGCACCAGCGATTCCAGGGCCGCCTTGGAGGCGCCCACCGCCGTATAGTTTTCAATGGCCCGCACCGCGCCCAGGCTGGAGACCGCCAGGATGCGGCCGCCAGCAGCCATGATCGGCACGGAATGTTGGGTCAGGGTCAAGAGCGCCCGGGCATTGATGTCCATGGCCCAGTTCCAGTGCCGGGTGGAAAGCTCCATCACCGGCTTGAGCACGCCCGAGGCGGCGTTCGAGACCAGGATGTCCAGCCGGCCGTATTCGGCCCGGATGCGCTCGAACATGGCGGCCACGTCGTTTTCCTCGGCGACGTTGGCCTTGACCACCAGGCAGCGGGCTCCCCGGGCCGCGATGGCGGTGGCGGTGTTCTCGGCGTCCTGCCGGTGGCGGACGTAGTTGACCACGGTGTTGACGCCGTTCTCGGCCAGCCGCATGGCGATGGCCTGGCCGATCCCCCGGGAACTGCCGGTGATCAGCGCCACTTTCCCCTTTAGATCAAACACAATTGCACCTCACTGTTCTTGCTTGATGACTCCCGAGCCTAACGGGAAAAGATCGAGGCGTAAAAACGTTTTATCGCACCCACTGCCAGTCGGCGGGGATGAAAGCTCACCGGCCGCATCCTGGACGGCACCGTGAAGCCGGATACCCTGGCCGCAACCGGGTCCAGCAGCGGATAAACAATCCCGGCCGGATCAGCGCCCGGAAGATTGCGGCGATGACACTCCCGCCACAGCGGGCTCTGTTGCGTGGTCACGCCCAAAACTTGCAGCATGGCGGTATCCAGGGCCACCGGGTTGCTGCTGGCCGCCATCACCCCCAAATGGACCGGCTCACCGTTGATCGGGCCATCCCGGTGCAGGGCGATGATGCCGTCCAGGAGGGAAACCGTGGTCGGAAAAAGCGCCAGCAGATCCACCAGGATGGCACAAAACTCCTCCGGCCGCTCGCCGTGGCGCATGTGCAGCCAGGGCTTGCGCCAGCCCAGCACGGTACCGAAATAATTCTTCACCGCCAGGCTCACCAGCGTCTGGCAGTGAGCCTTGCACTTGGGCAGGTTGACCAGCAGATCGCATTCCAATGCCACCCGCGCCACCCGCACCCGCACCCCGTTGGCCAGTTCGTGGTCAACTCCGGCCTCGAAGTTCACCATCTCGACGGGCAGGCCGGCCAGGCAATCGGCAATGCCCACCGCCTTCATCACCCCGCGGGCCCGGCCAAAGGCCGGCGAATCACCCACCGCCACCTGCGCGCCGTGGTCCAGCAGATACTCGGCCATGGCGGCAATGAACTCACCATGGGTACAGGGCAGGCCGTCCCGCCGTTTGGCCGAGATGAGATTAGGTTTGAGCAGCACCCGGCAGGAGCGGACCCCGGGCAAGGCCAAGGTACGCCACAGGAGATCAATCTTCTCCTTCAAAACCGAACGGTCGTAAGTCTCCTGCCGCAATAAACCCACCGCCGCCGTTGCTCGATCTCCACCAGCTTTCAGCATTGAGCTTTCAGCTTTCAGCTTTTTCCTTTCGCCCAATTGAGCAAACCCCCGGCCAGGAGAATCTCACGATGCCGCGCCGAAACCTCCAGCCGCGCCTTAAAGAAAAATGTCCCCACCCTGACCTCAACCTCTTCCGCCCCGCGCGCTATTGCCTTTCGGATATCGGGCAGAGTCACGGCCGCGCCTTGTTCCACGCGCTCATAGTCGGCCGGATTGGCAAAAGTTAGGGGCAGAATGCCGAAGTTTATGAGGTTGGCCTTGTGGATGCGGGCAAAGCTCTTCACCAGTTTTACCTGCACCCCGAGATAGCGCGGGGCCAGGGCGGCGTGTTCGCGGGAAGAGCCCTGGCCGTAATTGTCGCCGCCCACCACCAGGCCGCTGTTGGTGGCCCGGGCCCGGGCCACGAAGCCCTCGTCCACCGAGTTGAAGACAAACTCGGCGATGGCCGGGATGTTGGAGCGCAACGGCAGGATCTTGGCGCCGGCCGGCATGATGTGGTCGGTGGTGATGTTGTCTCCCACCTTGAGCAGCACCGTGCCCTCCCAAGTCTCGGGCAGGGGGGTAAACTCCGGGAAGGCGGCGATGTTGGGGCCGCGGATGATCGCTACCCCGGAGCCGTCGGCCAGGGGCGGCTCGATGCGCTGGTCGCCGGGCAGGTACTTTGCCGGCAGAGTGCAGGCGGGATATTCCCCAAGCTCGCGCGGGTCGGTGATCTTGCCGGTAATCGCCGCGGCCACCGCCGTTTCCGGCGAGCAGAGATAGACCTGGTCGTCCTTGGTGCCGCTGCGGCCAGGGAAGTTGCGGGGAAAGGTGCGCAGGCTGATGGCGCCGGTGGCAGGGGCCTGGCCCATGCCGATGCAGCCCAGGCAGCCGGCCTGGTGCACCCGGGCCCCGGCCCGCACCAGGGTGAGCATGTCGCCCATGGCTGTAAGATTTTCCAGCACCTGGCGACTGCCAGGGTTGATCTCAAAGGAGACATCAACGGACACCGGCCGGCTCTCCAGGGTCTTGGCCACCACCAGCAGATCGCGGAGCGACGAGTTGGAGCAGGAACCGATCAGCACCTGGGCCACTGGTTTTCCCGCCGCCTCGCGCACAGGCACCACCTTGTCAGGCGAGGACGGGCAGGCGATGAGCGGCTCCAAAGTGGCCAGATCAATCTCCATAACCTCGTCGTAAGAGGCGTCCGGATCGGCAATGATCTCGGTCCAGTCGCCCACCCGGCCCTGGCTCTCAAGAAAGGCCAGGGTGTTGGCATCGGAAGGGAAGACCGAGGTGGTGGCGCCCAGCTCGGCGCCGAAGTTGGTGATCGAGGCCCGGTCGGTGGCCGAGAGGGTGGCGACGCCGGGGCCGAAGTACTCCATGATGTAGCCGACCCCTCCCTTTACCGACAGGCGGCGCAGAACCTCAAGCAGCACGTCGCGTGCCGACACCCAGGGGGCCAGGTGATTGGTGAGCTTTATGCCATAAATCTTCGGCATCACCAGATTGAACGGCTTGCCGGCCATGGCCATGGCCACGTCCAGGCCCCCGGCGCCAATGGCGATCATGCCCAGGCCGCCGCCGGTGGGGGTGTGGGAGTCGGAACCCAGAAGCGTTTTGCCCGGCACGCCAAAGCGTTCGAGGTGAATCTGGTGGGAGATGCCGTTTCCCGGCGGCGAGAAGTACAGACCGTAACGCCGCGCCATTGACTGCAGGAAGCGGTGGTCGTCGGCGTTGCGGAAGTCGGACTGCACCAGGTTGTGATCCACGTAACAGACGGACAGTTCGGTTTTCACCCTGGGAATACCGGTGGCCTCGAACTCGAGATAGGCCATGGTGCCAGTGGCATCCTGGGTAAGGGTCTGATCGATGCGGATGCCGATCTCGGCGCCCCGCGTAAGGCTGCCCTCCACCAGATGGGCTGCTAATATCTTTTCCGTGACTGTTTTTCCCATGCCATAACCTCGTGATTGCATGCATCAGATGAAAAGGAGAAACGGGATCGGACCGGTCCGACAGGTCTGACAGGTCCGACCGGTCCATCAGGCCAATGGCCTTACCCCGGTTTCCATGGTATAGTAGCTTGGGTTTTTACCACAAACCGAAATTCTTGTACACCACCTATTCCGTTCCTACCGGGGCTTGGTGGTCGTCAGCCGCCTCAGGCAGCGCGGGGAGAAATTGACACCCCACCCCCGGAAAGTCAAAAATGTGGCGCCCAGACCGGCCTTGACAGTTCCGGACCGCTCGCTAAACCCACCCTTTTTCAGGAGAAACCTATTGAAAAAACTGCAACTTTCATTAAATTCGACGAGGGGCAATCTTGTGGCACGCCCCTTGCTTTGCATAAGGATTGGCAGACACTCATTTCGACCCCAGGAGGAACATTGACCCATGGCTGATGACCCGGCAACCAAAGAAAGCGGCGGAGAGGGCGCGCCCAAGAAGAAATCAAAGCTCATGCTGTTCATCGCTCTGGGCGTGGGCGTAGCGCTTTTGGGCGGCGGTGGCTTCTTCGCCTATACTAAATTCCTGGCCCCTAAACCGGCCGTGGACGCGGAAAACGGCGCCGAGGAAACGGGGCACGGAGAAAAGGCGTCTGGTGCAAAGGGACATGGAGAGGAGAAAGGCAAAGGGAATGAGAAAGATAAGGAGGCCATGGGTGAGATGCTCGTCCTGGACCCCTTTGTCGTGAATCTGGCCGACCCCAAGGGTAAACGCTATCTTAAGATCCGTATCGAGCTTGAGATCGACTCAAAGGAGACCATGGCCAAGGCGGAAAAATTAAAACCCAAGCTGCGGGACACGGTGATCATGATGCTCACCAGTCTGTCCTTTGAAGAGGTGATGTCCCCGGAGGGCAAGATCCGTATCCGCGATGAACTCATGGATCGTTTCAATCAGTTGCTGAAACCGGAACGCGTCCAGCAGATATATTTCACGGACTTTGTGGTCCAATAGAAGACTCAAGGATGGTAGCTATAAGCTTTCAGCCTTGAGCCTTGAGCTTTGAGTTAATATCACATGGAACAGATTCTCAGCCAGGATGAGGTTGATGCCCTCTTAAAAGGCATCTCCGGCGGCGATATTGAAGAACCCGAGGCGGCGCTCGAGGCGGAAGGGCTCGAGTATAGCACCTACGACTTCAAGCGAACGGAGAAGATTGTCCAGGTCAAGATGCCGGCCCTGGATGTCATCAACGATGTCTTCCTGCGCTCCATCCGCTCCTCGTTGTCCAACGCCCTGCGCCGCATCGTGGACGTGACCTCGGTTCCCGTGGAAATGGAGCGCTTCGGCGCTTTTATCCGCACCCTGCCGGTGCCCAGTTCGTTGCAGATCTTCAAGATGGACCCTTTCCGCGGCAGCGCCTTGCTGGTCATGGAACCGCAGTTGGTTTTTGCCTTTGTCGAAAACTTTCTGGGCGGCTCCGGGCAGCGCAAGGCGAGGATCGAAGGTCGGGACTTCACCTCCATTGAGCAGAAACTCATCCTCCGGGTGGTCACCATTCTGCTGCAGGATCTGGAAAAGGCCTGGTGTTCCATGCAACCCATCAAAGTGCAATACACCCGGAGCGAGATCAACCCCCAGTTCGCCAAGATCTGCCAGCCGGAAGACGTCATCATCATCAACCGCTACGAGGTGGATATGGACAGGGCGGCCGGTTCGATCACCACCTGCATCCCGCTGGCGAACCTCAC
This sequence comes from Desulfocapsa sp., assembly GCA_020717925.1. Lineage (GTDB taxonomy): Bacteria > Desulfobacterota > Desulfobulbia > Desulfobulbales > CG2-30-60-27 > CG2-30-60-27. The sequence continues at coordinate 17,139 of DYDL01000026.1, read as the reverse complement.
CTCGGTGCAGCAGCGGCTGACTTCCACCTTCCAGCGCGAGAAAAGCGACGAGGACATCAAGATTCAAAATATCCTGGTGGAAAATCTCAAAAATCTGGCAGTGGAGTTCAAGGTCATCCTCGGCCGGGTCACCATGCCGGCCGGTGATATAATGGTCCTGGAAAAAGGCGATATCCTCCAGCTCGATCAGCGCAAGGACGACCTGCTGCCTGCCTATGTGGCCGGCGCCAGGAAATATATGGGCACTCCTGGCATTCATCGGGGCAGCAAGGCCTTTCTCCTTAAACGCAGGGTTTTGAACCCGGAACGGGATTGACCGTAAAACCCCGGTTCGCGTTGGGCGGCCGGTACAAGAAAAAACCGCGGCCCAACAGGGTCGCGTAGTAAAACCATTGTCGTGAGGAGAGGGCGCCATGGCTGACGAACCGCTGGACGAAACATGGGGAAATGCAGACGAGGCGAAGAAGGGTGGCCAGGACACGGGTGACGACTGGGCATCGGCCATGGCAGGGCAGGGAGGGGGGGCCACCCAACCAGCCGCCTTTGCCGAATTGGGCTCCGGCGCCACGGACAAGAGCGGCAGCCAGAACCTTGACTTCCTGCTCGACATTCCTTTGGATGTCAGGGTGGAGCTGGGCCGGACCAACCTGATCATCAACAAGATGCTGCAGCTCACCCAGGGCTCGGTGGTGGAGTTGGAAAAGGCGGCCGGCGAGCCGGTGGAGATCTACGTCAACAACAAGCTCCTGGGCAAGGGTGAGGTGGTGGTGGTCAATGACCGCTTCGGGGTCCGAATCACCGAGATCATCAGCCAGGCCGACCGCATCAAGAACATGGGTTGATTGAGGGAGCAACCGTGCGCTATTCCCTGATTCCCATAATGCTCATGGCCGCCGCGCTCATGATCTGCCTGTTGACGGCCGGCCCGGGCTTCGCCGTTGTTGAATCAGCGGATGGTCTGGCCCTGGCCGCGGAAAGCGGCTCGCTGCTGGCCTCGATTGGCAAGACCGTGGCCGCCCTGGCCGTGGTGGTGGGCCTCATGTTGATGCTGCTCTTCTGGCTCCGGAAAATGGGTCTGGGGAAATTAACCGGCCGGCCCGGTTCGCTGATCAGCATCCTGGAGACCCGCCTGATCGCCCCCAAGAAATACGTGACCGTACTCCAGGTGGCTGGCGAGCGCTTCGTGGTGGGCATCACCGATCAACAGATCAACTTCCTCACCTCCCTGAAAAACGATGGCGCGCCCGACGCCTCGGCCCTGGCTGAAACAGGAGCGCAGGACGCCCCCTTTGCCGCCTTTCTGAGAACGGCCGCCGGCCGGCTAAGCGGCAAAGAGCGTCGGACTGGGGAGCAAGAGACGCCATGAAGACGAACTGGAGACGTTGCCAGACCACCCCGGCCGGCCGCCTGCTCCTGGTCGGGCTGACCGCAATGCTTCTGGCCACCCTGTTGGCCGCCGAGGCCCACGCCCTGACTTTGCCTACCCTGCAGATCGGCCTGGCCGATGCGGACAGCCCCAAAAAGGTCTCCACCCTCATCGAGATCCTGCTGCTCTTCACCGTGCTCTCCATGGCGCCGGCCATCCTGCTTATGATGACCTGCTTCACCCGTCTGCTGGTGACCTTCTCCTTTCTCAAGCAGGCCATGGGCACCCAGCAACAGCCGCCGGCCCAGGTGCTGGTCGGCCTCTCCCTGTTCCTCACCCTGTTCATCATGACGCCGGTCTTCACCAAGATCAACGACATTGCCGTCAAACCCTATATGGCCGAGACGATCTCCATTGAGCAGGCCTTCAGCGAGGGCATCAAACCGCTGCGCGGCTTCATGTTCGCCCAGACCAGGGAAAAAGATCTCGCCCTCTTTCTCAACCTGGCGCACCAGACCAGGCCCCAGAACCGGGACGAAGTCTCCACCGTGGTCCTTATTCCCGCCTTTATGATCAGCGAACTTAAAACCGCCTTTCAGATCGGCTTTGTGCTCTTTCTGCCCTTTCTCGTGGTGGACATGGTGGTGTCCAGCGTCCTGCTCTCCATGGGTATGATGATGCTGCCGCCGGTCATGATCTCCCTGCCCTTTAAACTGCTGCTTTTTGTGCTGGTGGACGGCTGGTATCTTATCGTCGGCTCACTGGTCAAGAGCTTCGGAGTGTAAGCAATGGGAACCTTTGACGTCCTCGCCCTGGCAAAAAACGCCATCATGCTCGCCCTGCTGCTGTCCGCGCCGCTCCTGCTGGTCGGCATGGTTGTCGGCATGCTCATCGCCCTGTTTCAGGCCGTTACCCAGATCCAGGAGATGACCCTCACCTTTGTGCCCAAGATCTTCGCAATCATGTTCACCCTCATGTTCTTTTCCTCCTGGATGATCATGAAGCTTTCCGATTACACCCGGGATCTTATCCTGCAACTCCCGGATATGGTCCGCTGAAGCGCCCAGGCGCATCAAGGCACAGGCACAGACAATGATTGAATCAGCCCTGCTCAACTGGACCCTCGGCCAGGTCCTCAACGTCCTGGTGATCATCACCCGGGTGGGGGCGCTTATCTTTCTCATGCCGATCATCGGCGCAACGGCCGTGCCCATGCAGGTCAAAGCCCTGTTCACCCTGATGATCGCCCTGGTGCTGCTCCCCGTGGTGCCTGTGGGGCTGGCCGACCTGCCCGATGCGCCACTGGGGTTCGTCATCTTCGTGGCCACCGAGGTGGCCTTTGGCGGCGTCCTGGCGCTCATGGCGCGCTTCATCTTTTCCGCGGTGCAGCTTGCCGGACAGATGGTGGGTATTCAGATGGGCATGGGCATGGCTGGTGTCATGGACCCGCAGTCTGGTGTCCAGGTCTCGTCCATTGGTCAGTTCTGGAGCCTTACGGCCACTATGCTCTTCCTGGCCATCAACGGTCACCACATCTTTTTCTCCACCCTGGTGGAGAGCTTTCAGTGGGTGCGGCCCGGCACCATGCACCTGTCCCAGGCCACCTATGATGGCATCCTGCAGGGCATGTCCCACATGTTCGTCCTGGCCGTGAAGATCATGGCCCCAGCCGCGGCCGCGCTTTTCTTCTGTCACGTGGGCATGGGCATCATCGCCAAAACCGTGCCGCAGATTCCGATCCTGGTCGTCGGCATGCCGTTGAACATCGGCGTTGGCCTGCTTTTCGTCGGGCTTTCCCTGGGGTATTTCGTGCCACTCATGATCAACAGCTTTGACACCCTGAGCCGTGTGCTGCCGCAACTGGCCAAAGGTATGGGGATGTAATCCATGGCGGATGAAGGCGGAGCCGGACAGGAGAAAACCGAGGCCCCCACCAGTCGGCGTCTGCGCGAGGCCAGACAGAAGGGCGACGTGGTGAAGAGCATGGAGGTGCCATCGGCCGCCGTGCTGCTGGCCGGGCTCCTGACTATTTATCTGCTTTCCGACTTTTTGATGCAGCGCTTGCTTATCACCCTAAGGCTTTACCTGGGCAGCGCCCACACCTATCGGATTATCCCGGAAAACATGGCAGGGATAACGCGCGAGGGCATGCTGCACTTCGTGATCATCGTCGGGCCGCTCATGGCGGTCCTGCTTATCGTGGCCCTGGTGGCCAATTACGCCCAGGTGGGGGTAGTCTTCTCAACCGAGAAAATCACCCCGAAGCTGTCCAAGATCAACCCCTTTGAGGGCATCAAACGGCTCTTCTCCATTCAGACCCTGGCGCAGACCTTCAAATCCATCGCCAAGCTGGCCATTATCGGCTACGTGACCTTTCGGGAGGTGTACGACGTCCTGCCGATAATCCCGACCCTGGCGGACCAGGAAATTTATGCGATCATGGCCTTTTCCGGGCGGGTGGCCTTCCGGATCTTCTTAAAGGCCGCCCTCATCATCGCCCTGCTGGCTGCCGCTGATTACCTTTTTCAGCGCTGGCAGTTCATGAAGAAGATGAAGATGACCAAACAGGAACTCCGGGAGGAGGCCAAGCAGACCGAGGGCGATCCCATGATCAAGGGCCGCATCCGTTCCATCCAATATGCCATGGCGCGGCGCCGCATGATGGCCGAGGTGCCCAAGGCCGAGGTGGTCATCACCAACCCGGTGCGTCTGGCCGTGGCCCTGAGTTACGACCCGGCCGCAATGGCGGCGCCGACCGTGGTGGCCAAGGGGGCCGGCTTCCTGGCCCAGCGCATCAAGGAGATCGCCCGCGAGCACGGTATCCCCATCGTGGAGGACAAGCCGCTGGCCCAGGCCATGTACAAGGCCGTGAAGATTGGCAGTATCATCCCGGACAACCTCTTTCAGGCCGTGGCCGAGGTGCTGGCCTATGTTTACAGTTTGAAGAAGAAGGCTGTAGGGGTTTAGGCTGTAGGGGATTAGCAAGGATGCAGGTGGCAGAGATCATAATACTAACCGGCTACAGCCTAACAAGCTACAGCCTGACAGGCTAAAAACATGGCCGAACAAACAGCAGCCCTGACCGGGCTCAAAAGCATCAACATCGAATATTCCAGCCTCTTGGTGGCTGGCGGGGTAGTGGCCATTCTCATGGTCATGATCATCCCGCTGCCCACCATCGTGCTCGATCTGTTGCTCTCCCTGAACATCACCATCGGGCTGGTCATCCTGCTCATGAGCATGTACAACGTCAATCCCCTGGATTTTTCCTCTTTTCCGTCGCTGCTGCTCATCACCACACTGTTCAGGCTGGCGCTGAACATCGCCTCCACCCGCCTCATCCTGTTGCACGGACACCAGGGGCCCGGCGCCGTGGGCATGGTGATTCACTCCTTTGGCAACTTTGTGGTGGGCGGTAACTTTGCCGTGGGCCTCGTGATCTTCCTGATCATGGTGCTCATCAACTTTATCGTCATCACCAAAGGCTCGGGCCGCATCGCCGAGGTGGCGGCCCGCTTCACTTTGGACGCCATGCCAGGCAAGCAGATGGCCATTGATGCCGATCTTAACGCCGGCCTCATCAACGAGGAGGTGGCCAAGGCCAGGCGGACCGAAATCTCCCGACAGTCGGAATTCTACGGCTCCATGGACGGCGCCAGCAAGTTCGTGCGCGGCGAGGCCGTGGCCAGCATCGTTATCATGGTCATCAATATCCTGGGCGGGCTCAGCATTGGCTTTCTCATGCAGAACATGGACCTCTTGCGGGCCGCCGAGACCTATACCCTGCTCACCATTGGTGATGGCCTGGTCGCCCAGATTCCGGCGCTGATCATCTCGACCGCGGCCGGCATCATCGTTTCCCGCGCCGCCTCCAACGTCAGCATGGGCAAGGAGTTCCTGCAACAGTTCAGCAAGCAGCCCCAGGCCCTGACCGTGGCCGCGGGCATCATCTTCAGCATGGGGCTTGTCCCCGGCCTGCCGCATCTGCCCTTTCTCGTTCTGGGCGCGGGCCTGGGAGGCCTGGCCTTTGTCACCTTCCAGCAACATGCCGAGGCCAAGGAGACGGCCCGCGTTGAAGAGAAGGCAGAGGCCAAAAAGCTGGAGGCCGGCCCACCAGCCGGATCCCCGGAAACCGTGGAGGCCCTCCTGCCCTTGGACACCCTGGAACTGGAGGTGGGCTATGGCCTGATTGCACTGGTGGACGAGAACCAGAGCGGCGATCTGCTGGAACGCATCCGCACCATCCGCCGACAGTTCGCCACCGACATGGGCCTCATCATCCCGCCCCTGCATGTGCGCGACAACCTGCAGCTTGCCCCGGCTCAATACCGGCTCATGCTGAAAGGGGTGGAGATCGCCCGCGGCGAACTGATGATGGGCTATCTCCTGGCCATGGATGCCGGCGCCGCCAAACGCAAGATCGATGGCATCCCCACCCAGGAACCGGCCTTCAACCTGCCAGCCGTCTGGATTCGGGAGGAGCAGAAAGACGAGGCCCAGTTGGCCGGATACACCGTGGTGGACCCTTCCACCGTCCTGGCCACCCATCTCACCGAGATTCTGCGGTCATACGCCGCGGACCTCCTCGGCCGCCAGGACACCCAGCGCCTGCTGGACAACCTGGCCAAGAGCAATCCCAAGGTGATCGAGGAGCTGGTGCCCGGTCAGCTCACCCTGGGCCGCGTCCAGAAGGTCTTGCAGAATCTGCTGCGCGAGCGGGTTTCCATCCGCGACCTGCTCACGGTCTGCGAAACCCTGGCCGACTTCGCCTCCATGACCAAGGATCCGGACGTCCTTACCGAGTACGTGCGCCAGAAGCTTGCGCCCTCCATTCTCAACGCCTTTACCGACGACAAGGGTGTTCTGACCCTGCTCACCCTTTCGACCCAGGCCGAGGATCTGATCCGGGAGTCGCTGCAGAAGGGGGAACAGGGCACCTACCTGACATTGGAACCGAACCTCGCCCAGCGGTTGCTCGATGCCATTCAGGAGATGGCGGAAAAGGTCTCGGCCGATGGCCATCAGCCGATCATCCTTTGCAACGCCCTGATCCGGCGGCACCTGCGCGGGCTCTTGTCCCGTTTCATGCCGCAGATCGTCGTGCTCTCCCACAGCGAACTTACCACCCAGGTGAAGATCAAGTCCCTGGGCACCATTGAGATCAACCCCAGACGATGATGCGTAAGGCTAGGTGGATAGTCTGTAGGTGTTTAGTCTTTTAGGCTGGAAACAGCCACATTTCCTAACAGACTACAGACTGACAACCTAAACAGCTAAAATCAACCACAGACAACGGCGCCAATCATGAAGATCCGACGTTTCGTAGCAGACGACGCCAAGACCGCCCTGGCCATGGTAAAAAATGAGTTGGGGCCGGAGGCTGTAATTCTGGCCACCAGGACCATCAAGGCCAAGCATGGCAGCCAGGACGGTCCCTCCGTGTTCAGGGCGCTGAGCAAAAACAGCCGGCCCCAGGTTGAGGTGGTGGCGGCAACGGATTACGAACTGGAGGAACTGAACATTGCCCTGGAGCAACCAGGCCAGCAGGTGAGGTCGACTACGCCGGGCACAAAAGCTTCGGCACCCCTGTTGCACGCACCGCCGCCACCGCGCCGCCTTCACAGCGAGGCCCTGGAGCTGCGCAGCCACTTTGCCAGCCTGCTCAACGAGCAGGCCGGCCCGGTGGTTCGCCGGCCTGCCGCCGTCAAGCCCAAGAGCCAGCGGCCCGATCCCGAGCAGGTGGCCCGCTGGCGCGATCGGGTCATTGGCGAGATCATGGTCAGCCCCATGACCGCGACCAACGAGACGGGCCCGTTGACTATCGCCCTGGTGGGCGCTACCGGCGTGGGCAAGACCACGACCATTGCCAAGCTTGCCGCCTGGTTCACCCTGCGGGAACGAAAAAAGGTGGCCCTAATCTCCATGGACAGCTACCGGATTGGCGCCACGGATCAGCTCCGCACTTACGGCCGCATCATGCGGCTGCCCTGCGAAATCGCCCTGAAACCAGAGGAGCTTGCCCAGGCCCTGGCCAGTCACAGTGACAAGGACGTCATCCTCATTGACACGGCGGGCAAGAGCCCGTACGATTCCAGCAACATCGTGGAACTGGAGGAGTGGTTCTCTACCTGCGCCGGCATCGCCCCTTACCTGGTGCTGAATGCCACCAGCCAGAAAGAAAATCACAGCCGGGTGATCAACACCTATGCCCGCCTGGGACTGCGGGGCCTGATACTCTCCAAGCTCGATGAAACCCAGTCTTACGCCGGACTGTGCCAGGAGGTGGCGAACTCGGCGCTCCCCGTGGCTTGCCTGTGCACGGGCCAGCGGGTACCGGAGGATTTCCAGATGGCCTCCCGCCCCTTTCTGGAAAAACTGTTCAACCAGGGCCATGCGGCATTTTATGAACAATCGGCGTTGAGCGATAAGCGAGCAGCGGTCAGATGCTGACTTTTTAAAAACGCATGTTCAACTGATCGCCGACAGATGAACGCAATAACCAGGTACCTTCATGAATCAAGCGGAAACCCTCCAAAACATAACCAGCGCGGCAGCCGGCGCCGGGCTTTATCCAGCGCCGCCGCGGGTCATCTGCATTACCTCGGGCAAGGGCGGGGTCGGCAAGACCAACGTGGCCGTCAACCTGGCCTATGGGTTGCGCCAAAAGGGCAAGCGGGTGCTGCTGCTGGACGCTGATCTCAACCTGGCCAACATCGACGTGCTTTTGGGGCTTACCCCGCGCTATAACCTGCACAACGTCTTTCAGGGAGAAAAGACCCTGCGGGAGATACTTATCGAGGGGCCAGCCGGCATGCGCATCCTGCCGGCCAGCTCAGGCATTATGGAGATGGCAGATCTCAACGAGGGCCAGAAACTGGCATTCATGACCGAGATCGAGGCCTTTGACCACGCCATGGACTACCTGCTCATCGACACCGGGGCCGGTATCAACAACAACGTCGTCTACTTCAACCTGGCGGCCCGTGAACGCATCGTGGTCCTCTCGCCAGAGCCCACCTCGCTTACCGACGCCTATGCCCTCATCAAGGTGCTATCACTACAGCACGATGTGAAAAGCTTTCGTATCCTTATCAACTCTGCCCAGAGCGAGAAGGATGCCATGCAGGTCTTTCGCAAGCTCAGTCTGGTGGCCGACCGCTTCCTGCCCTCGCTTTCCCTGGATTTCCTGGGGCACGTCCCCTATGACAGCAAACTGCCCCAGGCGGTGCGCAAACAGCGGCTGGTGAGCGAGCTATTCCCCGAGGCCTCCTCCAGCCGTTCATTCATGCGGCTGGCCCATAAACTTGTCGAGGAGACGCCCGAGCCACTGGCCGATGGCAATATCAAATTTTTCTGGCAAGGACTTTTCGATTTGTAATATATTGTGCCGTGACTGATCAGGTGGATAGTCTGCTCGGGCTGCTGGTAGCCTGATAAAACCCATGGAAAAACCACACCCCCATAAACTCAAAGAGTGCGCTGAACTCTATTTCAGCCAGAGCGGCCGGCGCGAGCCGACCAACCGTGATGCGCTCATCACCAGCTTTACGCCTCTCATCAAATACATCGCCGGCCGCCTGGCCGCCAGACTGCCCACCCACATCGCCCTTGACGACCTCATTAGTTGCGGCATCATCGGCCTCATCGACGCCATCGATAAATTTGACCCGGCCAAGGAGGTTTTGTTCAAGACCTATGCCGAATTCCGGATCAAGGGCGCCATGCTGGACGAACTCCGCTCTCTCGACTGGGTTCCCCGCTCGGTGCGCCGCAAAATCCACGAACTGGAAGAGGTGTACGCCGAGCAGGAAAAAAGACTCGGCCGCCCGGCCACCGACGAGGAGATCGCCCTTGCCCTACACCTGGACATGGAAGGCTTTCACCGCTTGCTGGACGAGACCAAGGCGGTCACCTTCATGGATATCGATCTTCTCCACCAGGAGGCCGCCCTGCCCAAGGAGGCCAGCCTTGCCGACTCGCTCTTCCAGGACGATCAGGAAGATCCCTTCACCAAGATCAGCCTTACGGAGTTCCGCACCAAGGTGGCCCAGGCCATCGGCAGTCTGCCGGAAAAGGAAAAACTCACTGTTTCCCTGTACTACGCCGAAGAGATGACCATGAAGGAGATCGGCCAGGTGCTGGGCTATACCGAATCACGCATCTCCCAGATGCACAGTAAGGCCATGCTACGATTGCGGGCCAGGCTGAGGCGGGAAATCGAGTCCTGATGGCAGGGGAGCGCAAACCTTGGCAGACTTTCGTCTTTACGAAGATGAAAAAATTAGGTAATTACATAGACGTTAGCGGGCGCGGCGGGTATATTTTTGGAAAGATACCATCCGTCAAGGCGCTGCCGATTTAACCGCCTCCATTTTCCAGGAAGAGGAAAGCCATGGCCGATACCAATATGAAGGTTCTGATTGTCGATGATTTCGCCACCATGCGGCGGATTATCAAGAATATTTTGACGCAGTTGGGCTACAAGAACACTCTGGAAGCAGACGACGGCACCACGGCCCTGGAAGTCTTGAAAAAAGAAAAGGTCGACCTCATTATTTCCGACTGGAACATGCCCAAGATGACCGGGCTTGAGCTGCTTAAAACCGTGCGGGCCAGCGAGACCCTGGCCAGCACCCCTTTTATCATGGTTACCGCCGAGGCCCAGCAGGACAACATCATCCTGGCGGTCAAGGCCAAGGTCAGCCAGTACATTGTCAAACCCTTCACCGCCGACACCCTGGGCGAAAAAATCGATAAGGTCTTTTCGTAAACGATTACCACCATCCTGGCGTCCATGGCTGACGAGCAACAGGCTGATCCTGACAAGTCCCTGAAAACAACAGCGCCTGCCCCGGCCGCGCCGCAAGGCGACGACTGGGGGGCGGACTGGGAATCGGCCTTTCAGGCCGAGGAATTTCATGTTGACGAGGCAGAGGGCGATGCCGTCCTGGCGGAGGGTGGCTCTGGCGGCGTCAATGATTTTGTTTCCGCCGAGGAGGAGAGTCTCGACGAGTTGTCACCCGGGGCAGGGGAAGCGGGTCCGGCTGGCGCGGTTGGCGCCGCTGCCCCGACTGTTGCCCTGCCGGCCGGACCAGGGCTGTCTGCAAGGCTTATAACCCGTTTCTTGGCCCTGCCCATGCCGGTCCGGTTTGGTATCCCGGCCGCGCTGCTCCTCTTGTTGATCGGCATCACCGTCTTCCGCCTGATCGGGCGCCCGGTTCAGCCCCTGCCACCTGTACCCGAACAAGTCGTCCCGGTCGCCACCTTAGCGCCAGCGGTCACGCCGCCGGACACGGCGACCGCTCCAGCAACGGCGGTGCCGTCGGCAGACGCAACACCCCCAGCCGACACCGGATCTCCGCAAACTGAAAAAATTACTATCACCTGGCCTTTTACCGCCTTCATCATTTCGGTCGTGGATGAAGAGAGCAAGGCGACCCTGTTTGTCAACGTCGAACTCTCCATGGTTCTTGCCCTGGACGACGAAAAGCAGGGGCTGCCGCTTAGCCAAAAACCCTTTGTGCGTGATACCATCTACCAGTTCTTCGTCAACCGTCCCATCTACGATCTGCGCCGTTATGCCATGGCCAAGGGAGAGATGAGCGATCAACTCATAGAGTGGCTGCGCAAGCAATGGCCCGAAGGCAAGGTCGCGTCACTGGCCATTGACAGCTACACGATCAACTGATTCCTGTTGTTTGCCACTGGTTGCGGTCCACCTGCAACCCGCCCTTGCCTTGCGCTGCCCGGACTAGCCCTCCTCCACATATTGTCTACATTTTGGTATCTGTTACACAAAAAAGAAATACAAAAATGTTAAATTTTATGGCAGGTGCGGCACGTAGTGTTTCGAGTAACTTACTGATATGATTATTTAAAAAAAATAATCAAGCTGTTGGCACGCCATTTGCCATAGCAGTTTGTGACTGTTGTAAACCTGTTGCGGAGCAGCCGTGCCGCACCTTTGTTCTCTTTCACCTGTTGGGAGGAAATCATGAATACTGGAGACACCGCCTTTATGCTGATTGCAACCGCCATGGTCATGCTGATGACGCCTGGCCTGGCCCTGTTTTACGGCGGACTGGTGCGATCGAAAAACATCTTGACCACTATGATGCACAGTTTTGCCTGCCTCGGGATCGTCAGCATCCTCTGGGTGGTATACGGCTACTCCCTCTCCTTTGGGCCCGACGTGAACGGCGTCATCGGCAATCTGGACTGGGCGTGGTTGAACACCATCGGCCTGGAACCAGGGCGCTATGCCGCTACCATCCCGCACCTGCTGTTCTGCGCCTTCCAACTCATGTTCGCCATCATCACGCCGGCGCTCATCACCGGCGCCTTTGCCGAGCGCATGAAGTTTTCCGCCTACCTCATCTTCACCGCCCTGTGGATCACCCTGGTTTACTTCCCGGTATGCCATTGGGTGTGGGGTGGTGGCTGGATCGGCGGCTTGGGCGCCCTCGATTTTGCCGGCGGCACGGTCATCCATATCAACTCCGGCGCCGCCGCCCTGGTAGCGGCCCTGGTCATCGGTAAACGCAAGGGCTTTGGCAAGGAATCCTTTCACCCCCATAATCTGCCCATGACCATGCTGGGCGCCGGCATCCTCTGGTTCGGCTGGTTCGGTTTCAACGCCGGCAGTGCCTTGTCGGCCGGCCAGACCGCCACCCTGGCCTTTTTTACCACCCAGGTGGCGGCCGGGGCCGCGGCCCTTTCCTGGATCGTCGCGGAGTGGCTCATGCAGGGCAAACCCACTACCCTGGGCGTGGCCTCCGGCGCTGTTGCCGGACTGGTTGCCATCACCCCGGCCGCCGGTTTCGTGAGCCCGTTGGCCGCTATCATCATCGGCCTGGTGGCCGGTGTTATCTGCTACCTGGGGGTGTTGATGAAGTCCAAACTTGGCTATGACGACGCCCTTGATGTGGTGGCGGTGCATGGCGTGGGCGGTCTCTGGGGCGCCCTGGCGACCGGCCTGTTCGCCTCCAAGTTATGGAACCCGGCGGGCGCCGACGGCCTGTTCGCCGGCAACCCGGCCCAGTTCGGGATTCAGGCCTATGGCGCTTTTGCCACCATCGCCTACTCCGTGGTCGTCACCCTCGTCATCCTCAAGGTCATCGACTGGACCGTGGGGCTGCGGGTCAAGGTAGACGAGGAGAATCAGGGGCTTGACCTCGGTCAGCACAGCGAGATCGGCTATAACCTGTAATTTTCGTCCGTCGGCAAACTGATTCAGGACTAAAACCAGAGACAAGGAAAAGATCATGAAGAAAATCGAGGCGATCATCAAACCCTTCAAGCTGGACGAGGTGAAGACCGCCCTGAACGACATGGGCATCAAGGGCATGACCGTTACCGAGGTCAAGGGCTATGGCCGGCAGCGGGGCCACACCGAAATTTACCGGGGCGCCGAATATGTGGTGGACTTCATCCCCAAGGTCAAGCTGGAGATCGTAGTCGAGGCCGAGCAATGCGAGGCGGTAGTGGAGTGCATCAGCAAGGCGGCCCTTACCGGCAAGATTGGCGATGGCAAGATCTTCGTGCTGCCAGTGGAAGAGGTCATCCGGGTGCGCACCAACGAGCGGGGCGTGCAGGCGATCTGAGAAGAAGGTGGATAGACTGTAGGTGTTTAGTCTTTTAGCCTAAACCTAAATACCTACAGCCTAAACCCCTACAGTCTGCCCCTTCTCAGACCACTGAACTGACCACCAGGGCCAGGGTCAGCACCACCATGACCGCCACCGTGGTCCAGGCGATGTTGTTGTAGGTGCGGGAGTTGACATGCTCGCCCATCAGGGCCTTGTTGTTGATGAGCAGCAGCATGAAGATCAGGACAAAGGGCAGCATGACCCCGTTGACCACCTGCGACAGCAGCATGATGGCGATTAACGGCACATCGGGGATAAGGATGATCAGGGCGCCGGTGACAATCAGACCGGTGTAAAGCCACATGAACTGCGGCGCGGACTTGAAATCATGGTCAATGCCCGATTCCCAGCCCATGCCCTCGCAGACATAATAGGCGGTGGCCAGTGGCAGAATGGAGGCGGCGAACAGTGAGGCGTTGGCCAGGCCGATGGCGAACAGCATTGAGGCGTACTTGCCGGCCAAGGGCTCAAGGGCCTTGGCCGCATCGGCGGCATCGTTGATCTTGATGTCATGGCTGAAGAGGGTGGCGCCACAAGCAACGATGATGAAAAAGGCGACCACGTCGGTCATGATGCAGCCGGCGATGACGTCCATGCGGCAGGCCTTGTACTGCTCGACCTGGATGTTTTTCTCCACCACCGCTGATTGCAGATAGAATTGCATCCACGGCGCAATGGTGGTGCCCACCACCCCGATCACCATGAGGAGGTAGGAGGGACTCAGGTCGAAGGTCGGTCTAACGGTCGCGGTCAGCACCTCGCCCCAGGGCGGTTCAGCCAGAAAAGAGGAGACAATGTAGGTGCCGAAGATGGTGCAGGAGAACAGAAAGATTTTCTCCACCACCCGATAGGTGCCCTTGACCACCAGCCACCAGACCAGAAAGGCGCCTACTGGCACGGAGAAGTAACGACTGACCCCAAAAATCTCCAGGCTTGCCGCCCAGCCGGCGAATTCAGCTACGGTGTTGCCGAGATCAGCCACCAGCAGGCAGATCATCAGATAAAAGGTGGTCCTTACCCCGAATTGCTCCCGGATAAGATCGGCCAGGGTCTTGCCGGTCACCACCCCCATCCTGGCCACCATCTCCTGCACAACCACCAGCGCCACGGTAATCGGGATCAGGAGCCACAGCAGCGAGTAGCCGAACTGGGCGCCGGCCACGGAATAGGTGGCAATGCCGCCGGCATCGTTGTCGACGTTGGCGGTGATGATCCCCGGACCCACCACGGCCAGGAACATCATGATATTTTTCTTGCTCAACTTCATCGCCACCTCAAAACGCTAACGCCTGATTGAATCCTTGGACTTTCAGCTTTGAGCTTTCAGCTTTCAGCTTATTATCTAATTCGACACCGAGGTTCCCATCATGGTGCGGGAGCTTGGGTGCCGTTTGCGTCTCAGGGCATAGGGCAGGAATAGTTCAATAACGTCATCAATGGTGACCACGCCGGCCATCTTGCCCTCCTCGTCGATGATCGGCACGGCAATGAGGTTGTACTTGGCCAGCAGGGCGAGCACATCTTCCGGTTCGGCGCTTACTTCCAGGGCCTTGAGTTGGTAAGTCATCAACTCGGCGACCGGCATGGCGGGATCGCTGATCAGCAGGTCTCTGAGGCTCATGACCCCGATCAACTGTTCGTCGGCGTCCAGGATGTAGACGTAGAAGATGGCCTCGATCTCCGCCGCCTGCCGCCGTACCTCTTCCAGTGCCCCGGCCACGGTCGTCACCGGCGAAACCGAGATGAACTCGCTGTTCATCAGGGCGCCGGCGGTGTCTTCCTCGTGCTCCATCAGTTCCTGGATTTCATCGGCCTCCTCTTTGTCGAGCATGCCAAGCAGTTCTTGGGCCTGCTCCTCGGGCAGGTCGCCGAGCACATCCGCCGCCTCGTCAGGCGACATCTCCTCCAGGATGTCGGTGACGTGCTCCACGTCCAACTGGTTGATGACCTGGGTGCGCAGTTCAGGCTCCAGCTCGTGAATGGCCTCGCCGGCGACCTCGTGGTCAAGGGTCTTCAGCAACCCTTCGATAGAGTCGCGGTGGAGGTTGGAGATGATCTCGGCGATATCGGAGGGATGCATGTCCGCCATCTGATCACGCGCCTTTGACAGGGTAAGACCGGAGGCGTTGATGCCGAGCGGATTAACAAACTGCCAGCCGATTTCACGGCTGGCGATATCCTTCTGGAGCAGTGACCAGAACCGTTCATACCCCAGCCGTCGGAGCAGCCCACGGAAGCCGATATCAACGGAGAAAAGACAAAGGGTGTCATCGTAGGGGGAGAGCTTGATATCGTTGACCCGAACCACCTTGGCGCCATTCATGTCAACGATCTGTTTGTCGAGCACGTCCCGTCGGACCAGGATAGTGTCCGGCCCGGCCTCAAAGGATGGCAGGTCTGCAATGGCTCCGGCCACGGAGACTACCCGCGGGTTGAACAGGACGACCTTTTGCCATGGCACGGCAACGATGCGATGGCCGCATTTCAACAACAGGCCTGTTACCACCGGCAGCACTTTGCCGGGGGCCACGGCCACATCCCACAGTTTGCCGATGATCTTGCCGGCCGGGTTGATCACCTGCTTGTCAAGAACCGCGCTGATATGAAGTTCCGTGGCCATCCGCATGCGACTTCTCCAGATACCGACCCTTTGCATCCGTGCACGGCACATCGACCGGCAAGCGGCGGCATGCCGAAAAAAGGGCACAACCACATGACGGCGCCGCGCCCAGCGCGCGGCCCCATCACCACTCCGCAAACTAGCATACCTCACCCAAGGCGCAAGTCATTTTTACGCAACCGCCAAGCTTCTGGTCAGCCAACCGCGATCGGTAATCAGATTTTTTCCCGACAAGGGCCAGCCGCCTGTTCTGGGCAGCCCCGCGTTGATATGCCTGCTTTAGAAATTTGCTTAACTTGTCACTGAATAGTACCCATGACCTTAAGCTTTCAGCCTTGAGCCTTCAGCCTTCAGCATCTTCTAATACAGGTCATACCTGGCCAGCACCCCTTCCAGGCCGCCGTTGTTCAGGGGTTTTTTCCAGGCGGGTCGCAGCCCGACCTTTTTGATGAGCTCACGCTGACCGAGGAAGAGCAGGGCGCTAGCGCCGGTGCATTTCTGTTTCAGAAAATCGCCGAACTCCTTGATGCGGCCGGCGGCCTCCTCCTGCTGTCCCAGCCGCACCCCATAGGGCGGGTTGCAGACGATGAGGCAATCGGCCAAGGTGTCGATTGCCGAGAAGGGGTGGGTGCCGAGGCGCACCTTGTTACCCGAGGGCAGCAGGGCGAGGTTGGCGCGGGCCGCGGTCACGGCCGCGGCCGAGATGTCGCTGCCGCTGATGAGTCCGGCCGGCAGTTCCAGAATGTACTGGTTCTCCTCCTCGCGTATCCGCCGCCAGATGTCAGGGTCAAAGTCCGGCAGCCGCTCAAAGCCGAAGCGGCGGCGCAGAAACCCGGCCGGGATCCGGCATGCATGCATGAGCGCCTCGCAGAGCAGGGTGCCGGAGCCGCACATGGGGTCCACGAGCGGCCGCCGGCCGTCCCAGTCGGCCAGGCGGATGATGGCGGCGGCCAGGGTCTCCTGCATGGGGGCGGCCACGGTTTCCGCGCGGTAGCCGCGGCGGTGCAGGGAATCGCCTGCCACGTCGAGGCTGATGGTGGCGTGGTTGCCCTCGATATGGAGAGATAAACGGAGGTCGGGATTTTTGGTGTCCACGCTGGGGCGCGCACCGGTGCGTTCGCGCAGGGCATCGACCAGGGCGTCCTTCACCACCAGGGCCGCGTGCTGGGAATGGGTTATGGCGCTGTTGGCAACGGTGGCGTAAACCGCAAAGGTGGTCTCGACCCCGAGCAGCTCATGCCAGGGTAATTTTACCGCGGTCTGGTACAGGTATTTGGTGCTGTGGCAGTCGAAGGAGATGAGCGGCGCCAGGATGCGGGAACAGAGGCGCGCGCCGTAGGTGATGCGGTAAAGGGCGGCCGGCTCGGCGGAAAAATGGAGGCCGCGGAAGGCGCTCTTCACCTCCTCGCCGCCCAGCTCCTCGATCTCGGCCGCACCCAACTCTTCCAGGCCATCGGCGATCTGGGCAAAGTAGCGGTTGTTTTTCTGGTAGGCGAACATGGCAC
>DYDL01000212.1 GCA_020717925.1 Desulfocapsa sp. | reverse complement strand
CACCGCCATGATTGGTGACAAGAAGGTATGCCTCGGGCCGCTCTCCGACACCAATTACCGGTCGCTGGGCGCCACGGCCATGGCCTTCGGGCACCCGATGATCGCTGCCTCGCCCATTGACGTCAACCTGGCCAAGCAGCTCAACATCCTGCTCGAGAACCTGGGCGTATCCTTGGACACCGTGCTGGTTGATCCCTCCATCGGCGCCCTGGGCTATGGCATCGAGTACACCTACTCGGTCATGGAGCGGATCCGTCTGGCCGCCCTGACCCAGAAGGACGAGAAATTGCAGGTGCCCTTTATCTGCAACCTGGGCCGCGAGGTGTGGAAGGCGAAGGAGACCCGCCTGCCATCCGACGCCATGATCGGCGACCAGGAGCGGCGCGGCGTGCTGATGGAGGCCATCACCGCCACCTGCATGCTGATGGCCGGTGGCGAGGTGCTGATCATGCGTCATCCCCAGGCCGTGGCCCTAACCAAGGCCCTGGTTGACGGGCTCATGGGCTAGGCTGGACAAAGTAAAAAAACGTCGCGCCGATCAGGGCGTGCAGACCATACGGTGTGCCTTGTGCACAGATAAAGTTGAGTTGAGTAGCTTGCTGCTCAAACGAAACTTATGCCCCTTGTGGTATAAGGTTAGAGGAGTTTTCCCATGTCGAAAATAATCTGTTCAGCCGCCATCCGAGGTGCCCACAAGATCGTGGACATGGCCGAGGAGTCCTTTGAGCAGGCCCTGAAGAAATACGGGGCCGCTCAAGAGGTCGCCTTTCCCAACACGGCCTATTTTCTGCCCATTATCTACAGCATGCTGGGCGCCAAGGTCCAGAACCTGGGCGACATGAAGGATATCTTCCAGGAATGCCGCAAGCTGCTGCCTGCCCTGGTGTCCGAGGCCACCTGGCTGCCCTATCTGGCCCCGGCCTTGGAGGCGGGCATGGCCACCTTCTTTGCCGAGGAGATGTACGAGGCTATTCGCTATTTGAATCAGCCTGACTACTACACCAAGACCGAAGAGCCCACTGATAAGAATATCTGGCTCGGCGCGGCCGACGACGTCATCTTTAGGAAACGCGGCGTCGAGTTCGTCGACGGCACGGCGCCAGGCTTTGCCGCCATCATGGGCGCGCCGCCAACCAAGGAGATCGCCAGCAAGATCGCCCTGGAATTGCAGGAGAAGAATCTCTACATCTTCATGCACGACCACACCGGCAAGGTGCGCATGCCCGAGCAGTTGACCGCCGCCGGGGTTCAGATCGGCTGGGGCACCCGCTTGGTGCCCTTTGGCGACTCCTATACCACTGCGGTCTTTGCCATCGGCTTCGCCTGCCGCGTGGCCATGGCCTTCGGTGGTATCAAGCCCGGCGATTATCGCGGCAACCTGATCTACAACAAGGACCGCACTTTTGCCTTTGTCATGGCATTCGGCGAGGTGTCCGACGAGTGGTACGCCAACGCCGCCGGGGCTATCAACTGGGGCTTCCCGACCATCTCCGACTACAATATCCCCGAGGTTCTGCCTACCGGTATCTGCACCTACGAGCATGTGGTGAGCAACGTGCCGCATGATGAGTTTGTGCAAAAGGCCATCGAGGTGCGGGGCTTGAAGGTGTCGGTGACCAAGATCGACATCCCCATGGCCTTTGGCCCGGCCTTCGAGGGCGAGCGTATCCGCAAGGACGACCTGTTCATGGAGTGCGGCGGTGGTCGCACCACTGGCGTCGAGGTTTTAGTCTCCAAGGAGATGGATGAGGTGACCGACGGCCTGGTGGTCGTCGAAGGCCCGGACATCCAGGAGTTGACGGTTGGTCAGAACCTGCCCATCGCCATCCTGGTCGAAGTGGCTGGCCGCGAGATGCAGTCCGACTTCGAGCCCATTCTCGAGCGGCAGTTCCACCACCTGATCAACTACATCCAGGGCATCATGCACATTGGCCAGCGCAACATCATGTGGATCCGGGTGGGGAAGGGCGCGGTGGAGAAAGGCTTTTCCTTCAGCCATGTCGGCAAGGTGCTGCACGGCAAGCTGCATCAGGAATTCGGCGCCATCCTCGACAAGGTACAGGTCAAGATTTACACCGTGCAGGACAAGGTCGAGGAGGTCATGGCACTGGCCAAGAAGGTCTATGCCGAACGCGATAAGCGGCTGGGCAACATGACCGACGAGACCGAGGAGGTCTTTTATTCCTGCACGCTGTGCCAGTCCTTTGCGCCCAGCCATGTCTGCGTCATCACCCCGGAGCGGGTCGGCATGTGCGGCGCCTACAACTGGCTGGACGGCAAGGCCTCCTTCCAGATCAACCCCACCGGCCCCAATCAACCGATCGACAAGGGCGCCTGCCTGGACAAGACCCTGGGCACCTTCTCCGGCATCAATGAATTCGTGGCCCAGGCCTCGCGCGGCGCGGTCACCGAGGTGAGCTGCTACTCGCTCATGACCAACCCCATGACCGCCTGCGGCTGTTTCGAGGCCATCGCCGCCACCCTGCCGCAGTGCAATGGCATCATGGTGGTCAACCGCGACTACATGGGCATGACCCCGTCGGGCATGAAGTTCACCACCCTGGCCGGCATGGCCGGCGGCGGCGCCCAGACCCCGGGCTTCATGGGGGTTTCCAAGCATTACCTCACCAGTCAAAAGCTCTTCATGGCCGAGGGCGGCCTGCAGCGCGTGGTCTGGCTGCCCAAGATGCTGAAGGAAGAGTTGAAAGACAAGCTCATGCAGCGCTGCCAGGAGATGGGCATGCCGCAGTTCTTCGACATGATCGCTGACGAGGAAGTGGGCACCACCGAGGAAGAGGTGTTGAAATTCCTCCAGGAAAAGGGACATCCCGCCCTGAAGCTCGACCCCATAATGTAACGGGGCCTGCTGCGCGCGGCTCGATAATCGTTAAACAAGCTTTCCATAACTGGGAGGAACAATACAATGGCTTTAACCGGTATCCAGATTCTCAAGATGCTTCCCAAGAAGAACTGCGGGGAGTGCTCCATTCCGACCTGTCTCGCCTTTGCCATGAAGGTGGCTGCCGGCCAGACCGAGATCGGCGAATGCCCCTATGTCGATGAGGAGGTCAAGGCGACCATTGGCGAGGCGTCAGCCCCGCCCATCCGCACCATCAAGCTTGGCAGCGCTGACAAGGCTTTTACCATCGGCGGCGAGACCTGCCTGTTCCGGCACGAGAAACGCTTTGAGAACCCCACCGGCATCGCGGTGCTGGTGACCACCGCCATGGCGGCCGTGGACGTGGACGGCCGCATCGAGCGCTTCAACACCCTGCGTTACGAGCGGGTAGGGGTAAACCTCAAGGCCGACCTCATTGCCGTAAAAGACAGCAAGGGCGATGCCCAGGGTTTCTGCGATCTGGTCGGCAAGGTGCTGGCCGGTGCCGCCGACGCCCAACTTATCCTCATGACCGCTGACCCGGCCGCCATGAAAACGGCAGCCACCCTGTGCGGCGACCGCAAACCCTTGTTGTTCGGGGCCGCGGCGGACAATGCCGAGGCCATGGCCGCGGTCGCCAAGGAGACTGGTTGTGCGCTGGGCGTCAAGGGTGCCAGCGTCGATGACACCGTGGCGTTGACGGAAAAACTGTCATCTGCCGGGCTCAAGGATATGGTTATCGATACCGGCGCCAGGACCGTGCGCGCCGCGCTGGAGGACAACGTCCTCGCCCGCCGCGCCGCGGTTCGCAGCAAGTTCAAGCCCCTGGGCTTTCCTACCATTACCTTCCCCTGTGAGATGACCGACGATCCCCTGTTGGAGGCGATGATCACCTCGGTGCTGGTCGCCAAGTACGCTGGCATCGTGGTGCTCTCCGACCTGCAGGGCGACATCCTTTTTCCCCTGCTTTTGGAGCGGCTCAACATCTTCACAGATCCGCAGCGGCCCATGGTGGTGTCGGAGGACATTTACAGCATCAATGGCCCGACCGAGAACTCGCCGGTGCTCATCACCTGCAACTTCTCGCTCACCTACTTCATTGTCTCCGGCGAGATCGAGGGCTCCAAGGTGCCGTCCTGGCTGCTGATCAAGGACACCGAGGGGCTTTCAGTGCTTACCGCCTGGGCTGCCGGCAAGTTTGGCGCCGACCTCATTGCCCAGTTTGTCAAGAAGTCGGGCATTGAGGATAAGGTTAAGCACCGCGAACTCATTATTCCCGGCTATCTTGCCTCGATCAAGGGCGAGCTTGAGGAGGAGCTGCCCAACTGGACAATCCTCATGGGGCCGCGCGAGGCCGGGCATTTGCCGGCCTTCTTGAAGGAATGGAAGCCGGCCGCTTGAGAATGATTGATTTTGAGCTTATTGTATAACAATGTGGCAGTCCAGCGCATTGCAGCGACTTTTTGGGGAATATACCAATGTCTGATATGTCCCTGACCATTGATGGCAAGGCAATTCTTGTCAGGCCGAAGACCACGGTGCTGGAAGCAGCCCGCGCTTTGGGCATCCATATCCCCACCTTCTGCTTTGTCAAGGGCAAGTCCAAGGCGCACTGCCGGATCTGTCTGGTGGAGGTGGAGGGCAAGGACAAGCCGGTGCGCTCCTGCGTGACCATGGTGCGGCCCGGCATGGTGGTGCATACCGACACCCCCATGGTCAAGGAACTGCGCAAGAAAAATCTCGAGTCCATGGCCGAGACCCACTTTGGCGATTGCAAGGCGCCATGCAACATGAGCTGTCCCGGGCAG
>DYDL01000025.1 GCA_020717925.1 Desulfocapsa sp. | reverse complement strand
GAAAGCCCTCGGCCAGGGCCTTGGCGATGGCCGGGCTGGAGAGGCGGATGTCATGGCCGACCACCACCTGCCGAGGCGACAGCTTGGCGCTGTAAGCCTGGCCAATGGCAAAGGCCAGCTCTTCGTTCAACTCCTCCGGTACCCGGCCGCGGAGGTCATAAGCCTTGAAACATGAGGGAATCGACGAACTTGCTGCGGGCATGGGCAATGGTCCTTTGCAAAGGGATTTACGTGGGGTATGTTCCGTGGTCGCCAAGGCGCGATGCTACATTTTTACCAACTCAACCCTGGAATTGCCATGAGTATTGCGGACAGCCCAAAGCTCTTCAGCCAGCTTGCCGATCTTTACGCCCGCATGGAACAGGCCTACGACCAGGTGGCCCACGCCCTGGACTTTTCCTGCCAGGGCTGCCCGGACAACTGCTGCGACAGTTTTTTCCAGCACCATACCTATATCGAGTGGGCCTATCTCTGGGAGGGACTACGGGGATTGGTGCCGGAAAAACGCGCGGCGATTGAGACACGGGCACGGGAATACGTGGGGCGCTTACTGCGGCTCACGGCTGCCGGCGAGCCCCCAGTGCTCATGTGCCCGCTGAACGAAGCCGGGCTCTGCACCCTGTACCACCATCGCCTGATGATCTGCCGCATGCACGGCGTGCCGTCGTGGTTTCTGCTGCCGGACGGGAGAAAAAAGGAGTTCCGCGGCTGTTTCCGCTGCCAGGAAAAGATCGAAGGACGCGCCGACTTCCCGAGCGTAGACCGCACCCCCCTGTTACGAGAACTGGCCGACCTGGAACGGGCGCTGCTGACCGCGGCAGGCCGACCACTGTCCCGCGTTAAACTTACCATTGCCCAGATGATCGTGACCGGTCCACCTGCGGTGGGCCGGTAGCTCAAGGCTGAAGGCTCAAGGCTCAAGGCAAAAAAACAAATCATGCCTCAAGCCCAGCGTTCTTTCTTCTCCTACCTTCAGCCTTGAGCCTTCAGCCTTGAGCTCTTATCTCAGCAATTCCGCAATCTGAAAAGCCAGATCCAGACTCTGACCCGCGTTCAGCCTCGGGTCACAGGTGGTCCAGTAGCGCTGTTGCAGGTGGGCGTCAACTATGTTGTGGCCGCCGCCGGTGCACTCGGTGACGTCCTCGCCGGTGAGTTCGACATGCACGCCGCCCGGGTGGGTGCCTTCGGCGCGGTGGATCTCGAAGAAGAGGCGGATCTCCTTCATGATCTCGTCGAAGTTCCTGGTCTTGTGCCCGGTCTCGGCCGTATAGGTGTTGCCGTGCATGGGATCGCAACTCCAGACCAGCTTGCACCCCTCCCGTTTCATCTCCCGCAGCAGGTTGGGCAGGTACTTGCCGATGTGGTTGGCGCCGAAGCGAGTGATCAGGGTCAGCCGGCCGGCCTCGTTGTCCGGGTTCAGCCGCGCGACGATGCGCTTGAGCTGGTCAAAGTCGTGATCAGGGCCGACCTTCATGCCGATGGGGTTGCCCACCCCGCGGAAAAACTCGACATGGGCGCCGTTAAGCTGCCGGGTGCGGTCGCCGATCCACAGCATGTGACCGCTGCAATCGTACCACAACCCGGTGGTGGAATCCTGCCGGGTAAGCGCCTCCTCGTAGCCCAGCAGCAAAGCCTCATGCGAGGTGAAAAAGCTCGCCTCGTTGATCTGCGGGATGTCGGTGTCAATGCCGATGACCCGCATGAAGTTCATGGCCTGATCGATCTGGGCCGCCAGTTTCTCGTAGGACTCGCCCTGGGGCGAGCGCTTGACGAACTCGTTGTTCCAGGCATGCACCCGCTGCAGGGCGGCATAGCCGCCGCGGGTGAAGGCGCGCAAGAGATTCATGGTGGCGGCGGCGAGATAAAAGCCGGTGAGCATACGCTGCGGGTCGGGCTGCCGGGCGGCCAGGGTGGGCTCCGGGCTGTTGACCATGTCGCCCCGGTAACTCGGGATCTCCTGGCCATTTACGATTTCCGTATCCTTGGAACGCGGCTTGGCGTACTGGCCGGCGATGCGGCCTACCTTGATGACCTGCCGACCGCCGGCATAGGTAAGTATCACCGACATCTGCAAGATAACCTTCAGGGTCTCGCGAATGGTGGCCGCCGTGCACATGGAGAAATCCTCGGCACAGTCACCGCCCTGTAACAGAAAGGCGCGTCCTTCGGCGGCCTCGGCCAACTGCTTCTTCAACGCCCGGATCTCACCGGCAAACACCAGGGGCGGCAACTTGGCGATAGCCCCCACCGCCTGGCCATAGGCCGCCTGATCCGGCCAGTTGGGCTGTTGCAGGGCCGGGAACTTCTGCCAGCTCGATTTGCTCCAGGTTTCCTGAGTCATGAATTTTATCCTTAAGCCTTGAGCTTTAAGCTTTCACCTTTGAGCCCACCGCAGGTGGTCCCACAACAAACTTCCACATCAAAGGCGTTCAGAATCCGTAGCTCTCGCTCCCGCCTTGCGTCTGACAACGGGGGCAGAAAGTGCAAAGCAGGCAGCAGGGCAACGGCCTCGGTCCGGGAGGGGATGGCCGCCAGACCCGTGCCCTTCACCTTGCCGGTGGCGGTGTCGAGGAGCTCGGCATCCTCGCCATTGGTGACCACGGCCAACGGCATCTGATAGTTGGCATCCAGCACCCGGGCCGCGGCAATGGCCGGCCGCTCACGGGTGACCAGCGAACCTGGACCGTAGCGCACCACCATGAAGCGTTGGCCCTGGCAGCTCACCACCAGATCGATCATCGAAACGGTAAACTGGTCGGCGAAGCGGGTCTCGATGGTCTGCCGCGCCGCCAATTCGTCCCGGCCATAGCCCTTTTCCTCGACCATGAAGCGGTACAGCTTCTGGCGATAACGCTCGTCATCCGTATCCACCAGGCTTGCGCCGGTCAGATAATCGGAACAGGAGCCATAGATGAAATGGTGGGCAAGATCCGTCATAGCGTCGCTTTCACCTTGCAGCTTTCACCGATAAGCCCCCCCAACGAAAAGAAGGGGGCCAAAACGGCCCCCTTCTTTATAACGCTCGTGGCGGGCCGGATTTACAGAGTCAGCCAGGACTCGGAAAAGACCGCCTGGCCAGAGAGCACCCGGTAGGTCTTGTAGTGTTCCAGCTCCTTCTCGCTCAACTTGGAAGGATCGGGGTCGTTGCCGTCCATCATGCCATGCACCAGATCGACCAGGTTCTGACTGCGTCCGGCGCAGATGTCCATCAGCTCCTTGTCATAGGCATTGACAATGGCGGTGGTCAGGCCGTGCTTCATCAGCATGATCAGATAGGTGCGGTCCAGATACTTGCGCAGATGCTCTGCCACGCCGTTGGAGACGTTGGAAAGGCCCACGGTGGAGCCGGAGCCCGGGGCGATCTCCTGCAACATGCTCAAAAACTCCAGGCCGGCGTTGATCTGATCGGCGCCCAGGGTGATGGGGGTGGCGATCGGATCGAAGATCATCTTCTCATTGGGGATGCCCGCCTCGGTGAGCGCCATCATCAGATCCACGGACATGGCGGCGCGCTCGTTGGAATCCCTGGGCATGCCGTCCGGCCCCCAGAGCAGGGCGATGACGTTACAAGCCGCCTCGGCGGCCACCGGGATGAGCTTCTGCATGCGCTCGGGCTGGGCCGAGATGGAATTCATGATAGCGCCGGTCTTGTTGGTCACCTTGGTGAAGCCCGCGGCCATGGCATCGGTATTGGTGGTGTCCAGACACAGCGGGGTGCTGGTTACCGCCTGCACGGTCTCCACTACCCAGGGCAGAAGCTCGGTGCCGTCCTTGCGGGCCGGGCCGATGTTGAGGTCAAGATAGCTGGCGCCGGCGGCCGACTCCTCCTTGGCCATCTCCTGTACCGGGCCGGGATTCCGTTCCTTCATGGCCGAGCCGCTCCGCTTGCCCATGATGTTGATGCTTTCCGCAATCGCTAATACCGTGTTGGCCATTTTCCTGCTCCTTGGCTGAATAATGATGTTGATATTTTTCGCCCCCACCCGATGCGGGGCGCTGCTTTCCCGAGGTAGTCGGCCCGGTGGCGATAATCCCCTGCCCTGCAACGACAAGCGGGAAGAGTATCTTTTCGTCAAGAGCTTGTCAACAAACAAACGTCAAAACAGCCCTTTCCCGTGCCGGCGGCCAGCATCCCGCAAAAAACGGCCTTTCGTTCAACCAGGTTGGGGGGTAAGATGAGAGCTCAGGTGGATAGACTGTAGGTATTTAGGTGGATAGCTGAGGAATAACCAGGCAGGAGCGCAACACTCCTAACAGACTACAGCCTACAGTCTAAACAACCTTCCCACCTGCGACCAAAGGGAGCAACAGTGGCCGCCATCGGCATCAACAGAGAGACCATCCGCAAGGCATGGAGCGCCGTGGGCGTGGTGCGGCCCGTCTTCCGCCAGCATCGCTGGCGGTTGCTGGCCGGCTTCCTGGCCCTGGCCGGCGTCAATAGCCTGCAACTCATCATCCCGCGCATCATCCGCCAGACGGTGGACAACCTGCAGCAGGGCATTGCCACCCAGGCCGGACTCCTGCATTTCGCTCTCCTGGTCCTCTTGATCTCGCTCGGTATCGGGGTCTGCCGCTTTGGCTGGCGGTACCTCATCCTCGGGTTTTCCCGCATCCTGGAGGTTGATCTCAGGAACGCCCTGTTTGCCCACCTCCTCACCCTGGACCGCCCCTATTTCCAGAAAAAGCCGCCCGGCGAGCTCATGGCCCTGGCCAGCAACGACCTGTCCGCGGTGCAGATGGCCTGCGGCATGGGGCTGATCGCCTTTTCCGACGCCCTGTTCATGAGCATGGCCACCTTGGGCTTCATGGCCTACATCCATCCCGGCCTCACCCTGCTCACCGTGCTGCCCATGCCGCTTTTGGCCGGCCTCACCAGCTATCTCTCGGCCCGTATCCACCATCGCTTCAAAAAGGTGCAGGAGCAGTTCTCGCGGCTCACCGAGTTTTCCCGCGACACCCTCTCTTCCATCCGGCTGGTCAAGGTCTATACCCAGGAACAGGACCGGACCGAACGCTTCAACACCCTGGGCCAGAGCTATGTGCGCGACAACCTGCGGCTCGCCCTGGTGCAGGGCACCCTCTTCCCGGTCTCGGGAATGGTGGCCAACGTCAGCATGCTGCTGGTGCTCTACTTTGGCGGCCGGCTCACCATCCGCGGCGCCATCACCATCGGCGACTTCGCCGCCTTTATCAGTTACCTCTTCATGCTCACCTGGCCGATCATGGCCCTGGGCTGGGTGGCCAATCTTTTCCAACTGGGCGTCACCTCCCTGCACCGCATCAAAACAGTGCTGGATGCCGCGCCCAAGCTCATTGAACCGGCAGCCCCCCTGCCCCTGCCCGCGGTGTCCCAGGGCTTTGCCCTGCGCCACCTGACCTTTGGCTACGCCCCCAGCCTGCCCCCCGCCCTGAAAGACCTCTCCTTGACCATCGGCCCTGGCGTACTGGGCGTGGTCGGCCGCACCGGCTCGGGCAAATCCACCCTCTGCCAGCTCCTGGCCCGGCTCTACCCGGTGCCCGAGGCCAGCCTGTTTCTGGAAGAGCAGGACATCAACCGGTTGCCCCTGGCCGGGGTACGGAGCCAGATCGCCTACCTGCCCCAGGAGGTGCTGGTCTTCTCCGACACGGTGGCCGCCAATATCGCCATGGGCAAGCCCGATGCCAGCCCGGCCGAGATCGAGACCGCGGCCCGGGCCGCCGCCATTCACGGGGAAATCCTGGCCATGCCGCAAGGCTACCAGACCCGCATCGGCGAAAAGGGCGCCACCCTCTCCGGTGGCCAGCGCCAACGGCTGGCCCTGGCCCGCACCCTGCTCTTGAACCGGCCCATCCTTATCCTGGATGACGGCCTGTCGGCCGTGGACACCCAGACCGAGCATGCGATTATCGCCAACCTGCGCCCCTATCTGGCGCAAAAAATCTGCATCATCGTCTCCCACCGGCTGCAAGCCCTGGCCGACGCCGACCGTCTCGTGGTCCTGGCCGAGGGGCGCGTAGTGGAGGATGGCACCCACGTTGAACTGCTGGCCAATGGCGGTCTATACGCCACCATCCACGCGCACCAAGGCATGCAGGAGGGGTGCCAATAGCCATGCGCTACGATTTCGGCTATTTCGAGGAAGACCACCTGAAAAAGGTGACCGAGGCCCATCTCTGGCAGCGGATCCTGGGCTATGTGCGACCTTTCTGGTGGGAGGTGGCCGGCGCGCTCTTCCTGTCGCTGATCATCACCGGCGCCGGCCTGGGGTTGCCCGCCCTGCTGCGGGAGGCGGTGGACAACTACATCGTCAATCAGGGTCTGACCATCCCGGCCCGACTGGCGGGCGTGACCCGGCTCGCCGGGCTGTTCCTGGCGCTGCTCGGCCTGGAGTTCGTGGCCAACTTCCTGCAGGTGGTGCTCCTGGAGTGGACCGGCCAGCGGGTCATGCACCGCATGCGCCAGCAACTCTTCAGCCACATGCTGGGCTTGAACCTCTCCTTCTACAACCGCAACCCGGTGGGCAAGCTGGTCACCCGGCTGACCAACGACATCCAGAACATGCACGAGATGTTCACCTCGGTGATCGTCACCCTGTTCAACGATTTTATCCGTCTGACAGGTATTCTGGCCATCCTCTTCTGGATGAACTGGCGGCTGGCCCTGTGCATGTGCCTGCTGGTGCCGGCCATCCTCGCCAACACCCTCTGGTTCAGTACCTTGGCCCGCAACGCCTTCCGCCGTATCCGCACCGGCCTGGCCCGGATCAACTCCTTTCTGCAGGAAGCCCTGTCAGGCGTATCCCTCATTCAGCTCTTCAACCGCGAGCCCTACAGCCGGGAAAGGTTTAAGGCCCTGAACCGCGCCTATCTCGATGACACCCTCTATCAGATCAAGGTATTCGGCATCTTCATGCCCGTCGTTGAAATACTGGCCATGGGTGCCACCGCCCTCATCATCTGGTATGGCGGCAACGAGATCATGCAAGGCGCTATGACCATCGGCGTGCTGGTCGCCTTTCTCGCCTACATGCGTCTCTTCTTCCAGCCCCTGCGCGAACTCTCCCAGAAGTACTCGATCGTGCAATCCGCCATGGCCTCGGCCGAACGCATTTTCCAGCTCCTCGACACCCACGAGTCGCTGCCCGTGGCCCGGGAACCGCAACTGCCGGCCAAGGATGGTGGCATGGTAGTCTTCCAGAACGTCACCTTCGGCTACGCCCCTGGCCAGCCGGTGTTGCACGACCTGTCGTTCACGGTCCAGCCCGGCGAGACCCTGGCCATTGTCGGCGCCACCGGCTCGGGCAAGAGCACCATCATCAACCTGCTGGAGCGGCTCTATGACCCGGACTCCGGAGGCATCACCGTGGGCAACGCCGACCTGCGCCAACTCGACCCGGCCTGGCTGCGCCGCCATGTTGGCCTGGTCATGCAGGACGTCTTCATCGTGCCCGACACCCTGCGCGCCAATATCCTGCTGGATCGACTCGATATTGACGACGCCAAGCTTACAACCATCGTCGACCGGGCCCAACTCACCGCCCTGGTCCGGCAACTGCCAGAAGGATGGCATACCAGGCTGGGCGAGGGCGGCATGGAGCTCTCGGCCGGCCAGAAGCAACTGCTGGCCTTTGCCCGGGTGCTGGCCCGCGACCCCGCCATTCTGGTACTGGATGAGGCCACCTCCAACGTTGACACCGAGACCGAGATCCTCATCGAGCGGGCCATCGACACCGCCCTGGCCAACCGGACCAGCATCGTCATCGCCCACCGGCTCTCCACCATAAGGCGCGCCCATCGCATCCTGGTGATGACCGAGGGGTGCATCGTCGAGCAAGGCACCCACGACAGCCTCATGGCCGCCGCTGGCCTCTATTACCATCTGCAAAGCCTGCAAGTGCGCGAATGCGGCCCATCCTGACCCGCCCCATTTTTCCCTTCCTGGCAGCTTCCAAAAGATGTACATTGCCGGGGAAGAAAAAGCCCCCCGGGTCCGAGGGGGCCGGCAAGGAATCACCATCGCCCGAGGGCATGTGCCGTGCCGCAGCAAAACAACACAGCTATTCTTGACCTCCTCCTTAAGATCGGCCGCCATTGGCTGATCACTGCCCTCGGCCTGGCTGGCGCCATTCTCGTGGCCTGCGGTTTTTTTGACCAACCCCTGACAGGTTTTCGCTACCATCCCCTGCTCCTGGCCGTGATCATGCTCTTCGCCGTGGTGGATACTTTGCGCCGCGCGCGGGGCTGGCAGCCCATCCTCTTCCAGCAGCGTATCGAAGGGCCGCTGCTCTGGACCGTGGCAGTCTGGATGCTGCTGCGCCTCCTGCCCCAGTTTGCCTCCCACACCATCGTGGTGCCGGCCGCGCTCATCGCCTGGCTGGTGGTGAGCACCCCGCCCACGGTCTTTCTCCCGCCGCTCATGACCGGGCTTGCCATGGAGGCCGGCCTAACCCTTACTGGTCGCCAGGATCTCCGCACCCTGGGCCTCAACCTGTCCGTCTTCAGCCTCACGGTCATGGCCTTAAGCCTCTTTGTCTGGAGCAAGGCTTACCGCCACCGGTTACGCAAGGCCATCGCCCGCGGTCGTCAGGAGGAAACCACCCGGGAATACGCCGCTGACCTGGGCCTGGTGGCAGCACGCTCACCGCGGCCCGACCCGACGGCCCAGGAGGGCGAACATGAAGCGGCATCCCCGGACAACCGGCCGGCGGCCGAACTGGTTGCGGCCTCCTTTGACCTGCAGATGGAAATGATCCGCCAGGCGTTGCAAGCCACCACAGTGGCCCTGCTGTGGCCCGACAGCAAGGGCAAGGAACTGCGTCTGCGCAATATTGCCAGCGAGCGGGGTGACATCGCGCTTGGGCCCTATCCACTGGGGACGGGCATCACCGGCGCCCTGCGCCAAACCGGCGGGGAACTCGCCCTGGCGCCGGCCGGCCGCTCCTGCCCGGGACTGCCCTATTACCAGAACAATGGCAAGGTGGGCGGCGTGCTGGCCATGGAAATTGCCACCAATCGACCCTTGGTCGCCACAGCCGAGCACCCAGCCGGCGTTCTTTGCGTGGACCGGCTGGTGACCACGCCCTGGACCGCGAGCGACCGTGACTTTCTACGAGTGGCGGCCCGCAAGCTCTCCCTGGAACTGACCATGGGCCGCCGCCTGCTTTCCATGGACCTGGAGCGGGACACCATGCAGCAGCTCTACCTGGGGCTGCGCGAACTGAACGGCGTCCTGGGACTTGAGGCCTCTTTCGACGCCACCATCAAGACCATCACCGCCCTGGTGCAGGCCGACTTTGTCGCCATTACCCTCATCGAGGGCAAGGTACACCGCATTGCCCGGGCCGAGGGCTTTCAGGCCGAACACCTTACCGGCCTCACCTTTCCGGTGGAGGAAGGGTTACTCGGCCAGGCCCTGAAATTCAACCGCTCCATGCCGGCCAAGGCCGAATATCAGGGCCCGGCGCCGGTGTTCAGCAACAGCCACCTGCTCAAGGGCTTCCACTCCCTGCTCATCGTTCCCCTGCGCAAGGAGGATGGCGGCACCCCCCTGGGCGCCCTGTGCGTGGCCGCAAAAAAACGGGCCATGTTCACCCGGGCCCGCCAGGACATCCTCGAACTCATTGCCGGTCAGTTCGCCGTTAAGATTGACCTGGCCAAGGCCCACGAAAAGATTAACCGGTTGGCAACCACCGACGGCCTTACCGAACTGGCCAATCACCGCACCTTCCAGCACGCCTTCGACATCATGCTGGCCCGCGCCGAACGCCGCAACTCCCTGCTCTGCATCATCCTCTGCGATATCGACCACTTCAAGGGCATCAACGATGCCTATGGCCACCCCTTTGGCGACACAGTGCTGCACGCCGTGGCCCAGATCCTGGGACGGGCGGTGCGCAAGATTGACCTGGCCGCCCGTTATGGCGGCGAGGAATTCGCCATTATCCTGGAGGACGCCGGCCAGGAGGGCGGCCGGCAGATGGCCGAACGCATCCGGCACGAAGTGGAGCGCCTCGTCCTCTCCTGCCATGACGAAGCGGTGCGGGTCACCATTTCCCTGGGCCTGACCGCCTATCCCAGCGACGGCGCCAGTAAGGACGTGCTCATTGCCCATGCCGATCAGGCCCTGTACCGGGCCAAGCGGGCCGGCCGCAACCGGGTGATGGCCTGGGCCGACGCCGAGGCAAGTGAATAGCACGGATTCCCTGCAACCAGGGGAAGAAGTCAGACAAGTTGATCGAAAGGGGGTGCAGCGGCCTGCCTTGGCAGCGCGGCCCAAGTACGCGGCCCCGGGTCATAACCTTGCAGGGGATGGGCTCTCCGGCGTCGGCCTGATGCCGACGCCGGAGATGGCTTGATGTGCTTACGGATTTGTGGTGATCGGGAACGGAGTCGCGTTCACCCATACAGGCGCTGCCACAGCGTTGTTGGTAGCCCTAATCCGGTAGTAGTAGGTTGCGTTACTTCCAAGACCGGTCTGTGTAAGCGTCGTCGCGTTGGCGGCGACCGTCGCATTGTTGAGACCGCTCGTGAACGTTGCGTTGGTCGCTCGCTGGAGTATAAAGGCCGTCTCGTTGTTGGAGTTGTCCATCCAGTTAAGGATGACCGAGCGGCTATTGCCGTTTCCGTTCGGGCCGTTCACAGCCGTAAGGTTACTAGGGGCCGCGGGTCGGCTCGGCGGGGTCACTCTGACCGTGTTCGAGTAGCCCGACTGCCCGGCGTCATTCACCGCCGCCACCCGGTAAGTGTAAACGTTGCCGGCCGTCACCGCATTGTCGACGATAATCACGTTGCCGGTATTGTTGCGAGCCGGCGCGGTGGCAATCTGAACAAACGCCCCGCCGTTGACGGTACGCTGGACTACGAAGCCGGTCTCGTTGGTGGCGTTGTCCCTCCAGAGCAGACTGATTGTAGGACCGGGCAGTTGAAACGCCATCAGATTGGTCGGGGCGGCCGGAGGATTACTCACGATCAAGGAAGCGGAAGCCGTCTCGGTGGTGAGACTCATGAACGCACCTCCGTACCCTACCGTGTTCTGCGCCACGACCCGGTATGAGTAAACGATGTTCCTATTGTAGTTGTTGTCAGTGAAGTTGCGTGTTGTCCCTTGGGTGTTAGGCTGATCCAGCGGCGACGGGACCGTCCCCAAGACAACCCAGCCGGAGCCATCGTTCCTCTGGACGGAAAAAGCTGTCTCGGTAATCGAGTTATCGTTCCAGGTCAGCGTCAGCGTTCCATTGTTGCCGTTCCCGCTAATGACATAGGCGAGCCCATCCGGCGCGTTCGGCGGCAGCGACAGCGACACCGGCCGCATCATGTCCATCTCCTCGTGACTGAGGATATGACAGTGCCACACGTACTCCGCGCCATAGTTGACGAGCTGGTTGGTGATCGCCGCCGTCGGGTTACCGGCCGCGTCGATGCTGTTGAAGCCCATCATCGACCCGAGAGGCGTCCCCGGGTTCAGCGGCCGGATGCTGTTGGGCAACTCAAATGGCAGTGCGGGAATGATCGGCCTGATAGCGACGATCGTATCCTCGAGCGGGCTCACCCGCACGGTGTCCTTCCAGCCAAGCTCCGTGCCCTCCGGCGGGATGACGATGTTGTCCCACGTCACGCGGTTGAGCAACTGCACGTCGTAGAGATGGAAATGAAGCGGGTGCGTGTCCACGCCGTTATGGGTGATCTTCCAGATCTGCGTCCCGTCCGCCGAAGTGATCGGGGTCATCTTCACCCCGGGGACATGCTTCGGCAGGTTCGTGCCGTCAAAGAGTTCCGTCGGCGGGTTGGTGTACGGGTACAGGACGATATTTTGCAAGGCCGGAGAAGCCGGGACCACCTCAAGGCCGATATTCGCCGTCATCCGCCCGAACTCGTCAAAGAACGCCGAGTTCATCTCGTCATGGATACCTTTGGGTTCTATCTTGACCGAAAGTTTGGCGTTCGGGGCCCTGAGCGTGTTGAACCCGAACATGGTACCGCCCTGGTCGGCGATCCGAGCGTACCCGTCACAGACGTTGCTGATGCTGCCGCCGTTGCAATAGCCGCTAGCGGCGAAGCTCGTGCCGTACGCGGAGTTGTAGAG
The DNA here is from genome assembly GCA_020717925.1 of Desulfocapsa sp. Taxonomy (GTDB): domain Bacteria; phylum Desulfobacterota; class Desulfobulbia; order Desulfobulbales; family CG2-30-60-27; genus CG2-30-60-27. Next base: position 11,230 of record DYDL01000025.1, on the reverse strand, counting down.
CGCCTGTCCGACGATGATCGGGGGCTGACCGGACTCGAATACACCCGAGCCGTTTGCCTTGTGTCTGAAGGCCACCTGCAGTGCGTTCAAATTGAAGGGAACTCCGGTTCCGGCGGCGATCTTTACCTGCATGATGGTGCGGGTGTTGGGACCGTAGCCGGGCAGAATGGTCGGTGCACCCACCGGGCTCAGGTCCGGAGCGCCGGTGTAGTAGTCATAAGTCGGCACGCGCGCCGGGAAAGCAGCGGGGGCGTCGTTGTAAAGTATCAAAGTTTTGCCCGCGAATTGCGAGAAGTCGACGATCACGTCCGCCCGCTCCGCCGGAGCAAGCAGCAGCGAGTGCAGGTCGACATTGCCGACGTCGAAACGCGTAGGATCGGTGATCCAGGTGGTGAACTGCTGCCCATCCACGACCACTGGGGCAGGCAGGAAGCCGCCCTCGGAGCCGATTTGGATCCAGTCTGGCCCTGCCGGGCTCCAGGCAAGGTCCGGTGTCGGGAAGACAACCGGGTCGGCCTGCGCCAACGCCAACTCGGCTGGATTGAGCGCGACCTCGCTGTCGGTGCCGGTCCTAGAATCGGCGACATACCACTGCAGGTTCCAGAAGCGGTCATTCGCCGCGTTCAGGATGCGGAGCCGGTAAGGTTTAGGTTGGAGCGTGGTGGTCGGGTACGCCGTGCCGTTCACGAGCGGCGTGTCGTTGAACTGCTCCATGCCGACGGAGATGTTCGGCGTGCCAGGGATCATCGCCGGTTCGCAGAACGGGTCGGTCTGATACTGCCAGGTGGCCGGGTCGTCCAGGTTGCATGTCCCGGTGTAGTAGGGGTTGGCGATGGGCCCGTTCGGCGGCGTCGCCGGCGGCCAGAACCACGGCCCGTACATCCAGCGACCGAAGGCGCTCATCCCCCCCGGGTCGCCAGGATTCTGGGCCGGCATGTAAACGTGATGGTACCAGAAGTTACCGTACCCGCCCCAGCGGGTCGCGTCCCAGGTCGGATCCTGCACGTTGAGCTGAGCAGTATCAGGCACAAAGGTCCGGTCTTGGATGACAAGCGGAATCTGGTCTGCGGGGATGGTTCCGCTGTTGACCAGCGCCTGCTCGGTCGGATCAGCGATCAGGTAGCCCGCCGCCTCGCCCGCGTAAACGTTCAGGCGGGTGATGCCCCAGGCGTGATCGTGGTAGAACATCAACCGCGCGCTCTGCTGATTGGTGTAGTAGAAGGTCTGGCAGCCGTCGGTTTTGTTTGAGCAGACTGGTACGCCGGCGACGTTTGCCATGTCCGGAACATTCCCCACGCTCACACCTTCAGGCCAGGGGGTGTTTTCGGTGGCCGGCGTGATCCACTGGTGCGGAGTTCCATCGCTGATCCACGGGGTGATGCCGCCGTGCAGGTGCAAGGTGGCCCGGTTGTCCTTGAAACAGTCGACGCCCTTCGGGTACTCGCCGCACAAGGGGTTGCGCACCTCGTCCATCACGCTGCCCTGGTTGAGCGGGTCCGCCATGACTATCGGGCCGAGGCCCGAGCCCATGATCGTGGAATCCGTTGGCAGGAAGAGATCCCCGTCGCTGCCCTTGGGCAGCAGGTTGTAAAATACGATCCGGACCGGCTTATCCTTCTGGGCCGCGATAACCGGTCCCAGAAAATGGGGATTGTCAACCGCGTAGGCCTGCGAGCCATCGGGCATCAGGGTCGGCACCGTGGCGCCGTTGAGCAGGGTTGTCTGCAGCGCAATGTGCTTGCTCCAGGAGGCGTTGGCCGGGGTCTCAAGCTGCACGTACTCGCGGAGCAACGTCCCGGACGCCGGCAGGGACGAACTCATCCGCTCCCGGTTCTGGACGACCGCGATAACATAATAATCCGCGTCAGGCCGCGTTGGGTCGCCCGAGAATGTCGTGGTGTCCGGCACCGCAAGCGGAATATACTGCCCCAGGTTGTTCATGGCGGCGGCGCAACTGCCCGCGACCGACGGATTACACAGCCCAGGCAAGCCGTCCTGAAACTTCCTGATGCCGCCCGCGGTGAGGTAGCCCGAGCCAGGGGCGGTCAGATTGATCGCGATGATCGCGCCGCCGTCAATGGCAGCCGTGGCGGTCGCACCGGTGCCGGTCGGGTCGGTGATGTTTACCGTCGGCACGGACGTGTAGCCTGAGCCGAAGGTATTGAGGGCGACAGTCTGTACCGCCAAAGTGGCCGAGGCCGTGGCAGCGACGAATCCAGGCGGGGGGTTGATCGGGTCGTAAAGCGTGCCATCACGAAGCACGACGTTCGGCGCGGACGAATAGCCGGAACCCGGCTGGTCCACAACGATTGCCGTAATGGCGCCACTGGCGTCGGCAACGGCATGCGCCATGGCCGCCACCCCGTCCGGGCCATCGGGCAGGTCGAAATCCACGGTCGGATTGGTGTAGCCGCTACCGGCGGCGGCAATGGTGACCGCATCAACGCCTCCGTATGCGGTAGCCGTGGCGTCCAAGATTGCGCCGCCGCCCGAGATCGTGACTTGGGGGGCGGTGTAACCCGCGCCGGGGAGATCAACGTTGACGGCGGTGACCGCGCTCGATGCGCTGACCACCGCGTCCGCTGTGGCTCCCAAGCCCCCGCCGGTAATGTTGACCGTCGCGGCGGAGTAGCCACCGCCCGGGTTGATAACATTGATGCCGGTAATGACACCACCGGCCCCAACCGTTGCCGTGGCCGTCGCGCCCGTGCCATCGCCGGTGATAGCCACGGCTACGTCTGGGAGCGTGTACGGGCTATTGGCCCAGTTCGGGAAAGGTCCGAAATAATGCGGCACCTTGGTTTCGTCCGTCGCCGAAATCGGTGCCTGCGGTGCCAGGACAAAGCCTTGGGCCGCCCGTGAGCGCACCCCGCTCTTGCCAGACTGCCCAGGCTGCGGGCGAATGGCTTCGGCGGCTTTTTCGACCGCGGCCTTCTTGCCAGACTTGGTGAGTATCGGCTTTTTCGGAAGATTGTTGGCCGCGAATACCGGGCCAAACGACCAGCCGACCACAACGGCCGCCAACAGTAAACTCATACCGAGCAAAAATTTATGCTTTTTCATTCAAACCTCCTCCCGTTTAACAACCATACCTGCAATCAATGTGGGCATGTTTTGTCAACACGTACACCGTGTCTCCTCTTTTTTGATCCCTCTTGCAAAAGCCGTCATTCCCGTGAAAACGGCAATCCAGAAAGTGCATAACTAATGGAAAAGACTGGATTCCCACTTGCGTAAGAATGACAAAAGACCATTTTGCAAGACTTTTACCGAAGGCTCTATTGTCTTGTACAAATTTATTCCACAAAACAAATCCACCAACCTGCACGCCTTATGGCAAGATATGCTACAAAAATCATGCCAAAATGGAACAAAGGAGCGCTATACTGCTAACAGGTTGATCATATGAAGTAAAATCCAGAATGCGCAACCGCGACAACTGCCAGGCCGTTAGCGCAAGGCATGATATTTCGCATAAACCGCGAAATATCATGCCGCATTAGAGCTTGCCCTGATAGCGCCACCGAGCGGTGGCGCGGTTCGCTTGCCTGCGACGGGGATCAGGTCACGGGTGGCCAGTCGAGGTCCGCCATTCGAACGATGCGCTACGAGAGGTTTGCGGTTACCAAGGCAAACCGGACTACTGGGCATCCACATTGAATCTGGCCGTGCAGACCTTGCCAGCGCGAGAGATGATGATCCTGATATACCAGGGACCAGCCATGATGATGTGCATTTTTGCCTCGTATGTATCACTTGCCAAGCTGGCCTTGGTTTTATAGTTCATCGGCACCATCCTGGGCATGGGCGGCATATAATAATTCACCAGCACCTCCGCGTCCCTGATGCTCTTGCCCGACCCATCACTGATGGCAATTTCCAGACGATTAGCGCCGAGTACCAATGGAAAGTTGGCAAGCGTTACATTGACCTGATAATCTTTGTCATTTGTTTTAACCAAAAAGCCTTGTGGATAGGCGACTCCGGATGTCACAAAAAGCAGAAAAAATGCAACGGCCAGAATTTGCATCCCGTTCAATCTCGCATGTCGTCCGACAGCTTTAAGGTGCATTGCTCCCCGCATCTCCGAAGAGAACCCGGGAAATTGGGAAATAGCCACGACTTTTCTTGCCTTATCAATTTGTATTTGTATAATTTGTCTAGGACAAACTTGTCAAGATGCATGAGCAAGGCGCGACCGCTGGCGGCAATTCTAACAAAAAAAAGTGGTAAAGAGCAAACCGTTCGTGCTTGCCGGGATCTTCTCTCCCGTGCTATTGCATGGAGTGAGTGGATGCAGGAGGCGCGTATGGCAATGCAGCAAAACGTGAAGCAGCGCAAAAAAGGTGTGCAATATCTTTGGATTGTTCTCCTGATCTGCGGCTTTCTCCCCCTTGCCTTGGCACGGGGCACAGAGGTCGAACCAGCCGGGCCTTCAGCAAAAGACAAATGCCCGGTCTGCGGGATGTTTGTCGCTAAATATCCGGACTTTCTCGCGGCGATTCGGTTTCAGGATGGGGCCAAATTTTTTTTCGACGGTCCCAAGGATATGTTCAAGTACTACTTGGATATCACGAAGTATCATCCCGAAAGAAAACAATCCGACATAAAGGCCATGGACGTGACGGATTACTACACTCTCTCTCGCATCAATGCGTATGAGGCGACCTATATCGTCGACAGCGATATTTTCGGACCCATGGGCCGGGAATTGATTCCCTTGGCGCAGGAAAGTGATGCGCAGGACTTCATGAAAGACCACGGGGGGAAGGCCGTGCTAAAATTCAAGGATGTGACCCTCCCCGTGGTAAAGAGCTTGGACTAAGCTGATGAGGAAGTCCAACTTGTTTCTATTTTACTTGGCCTCTAATCTTACGCTCCTGCTTTTACTGTTCGCCCACGCCTCTTTTCAGGAGCTTCACGCCGTGCCGCTGCTCAGGGAAAACATCGAGCTGGTTAAAAGGCTCATGCTGAGCGATCTCTGCCTTTTCACCGAAGCGAGCTACACGAGACACTTAACCCAGGCGGATTTACATACCCCATTTCAAGAACATCCGGTTTGCCTGGAACATTTTCCGTCCGGTTCCATACTGATGCCCCCAGAAATGCTGAAGCGACCCTATGGGAAAATTGATTGAACGACAGAGAAATGTCCTGGATTTTACCCTCTCCTCTCTTTTGAGAAGGAAAGGGAAAAACGCCTCACTGTTCCTTGTTTACACCCTGGTTGTCTTCATGCTGGCCTCGGTCATCTTTTTTACCCACGCCATCAAAAGGGAAGCCTCCATCATCCTGCAAGAAGCCCCGGAAATGATCATCCAGCGATCAGTTGCAGGACGCCGCGATCTTATTCCCGTCGGATACCTGGACGAAATTCGGCGGATCCGGGGGGTGACTTCGGCCAGCAGCCGCCTTTGGGGCTATTACTACGACCCGGTTGCCGGTGCTAATTACACCCTCATGGTTCCCGATAAATTCGAATACGAACCAGACAGTATCATCATCGGAGCAGGTATCTCCAGAACCAGGCTGCTCTACCAGGGGGATGATCTGGAATTCAGAGCCTTTGACGGGTCCATGCTGGTTTTGCAGGTCCAGGATATTTTCCCAGCCGCGTCTGAACTGGTCTCTTCGGATCTAATGTTGATTTCGGAAGATGCCTTTCGGGGACTTTTCGGAATAGCCAAAGAATATGCGACGGATTTAGTAGTCCGGACGGGAAACCCGCGGGAACTTGCGACCATTGCTCTGAAGATCTCCAAGCAGCTTCCCGACACCAGAATCATTCTCCGGGAAGAAATCTTGCGAACCTATGACAGCATATTTAACTGGCGCGGCGGCATGATGGTTTTTCTTCTCGCCGGCGCCTTGCTCGCTTTTCTAATTTTCGCCTGGGACAGAACCTCGGGGTTGAGTCAGGAGGAGAAGAGGGAGACCGGAATTTTAAAGGCGATCGGCTGGGAGACCTCCGACATCATCCTGATGAAATTCTGGGAAGGACTAGTCATCTCACTGTCGGCCTTTCTGGCGGGCATCGTTTTGGCCTATTGCCACATATTTTTCACGCACTCCATGCTCTTTGCCCCGGTCTTAAAGGGGTGGGCCATCCTGTATCCAGAGTTTAAACTGATCCCCTTTATCGACCCTTCCCAAGTTGCCACGCTTTTCTTCCTCACCGTGGTTCCTTACACCGTCGTGACGATCATCCCCTCCTGGGCCGCGGCTACAATCGATCCGGACACAGTGATGAGGACGTAACGCTCCCCTAACTCCGCAGCACGAAGTCCGTAAATAGTATTCGGTAAGTAACGACTCCAAAAAAGACGACCAACGAGATAACGGAAACCAAGGCGAGTTTCTTCTGTAAAGAAGGAAGCGTTTCCGCAAGGCTCTTGATATTCCGGAACGGCATCAGAATTCCCACCCCCATCCCGGTCACCGCGCTGCCGAAAAGTGCCCCGTAAAGGGGATAGCCTATATATCCGTATTCCATTTGTAATATGCAGAAAGGACAATGATGGGTGGGAAGTTCATAAAAGTAAGGGGAAATGAAACTAAGCATGGCTGCAATGGAAATGATGAACTGGGCGGTGCTCAAGCCGCCAAGGATATATCCGCCCCTCTGCCGCCAATAGAAATAGCATCCCGCCGTCACATTGGCCGCCATGCCGAGATAAAAGGCGAACTGCATCGCGCCCGGCGGCAAAGTGGCGATATCTCCGGCCAGGGCATTATTGCCTGAGCCGAAAAGGGTGCCGCAGCAGGAGGTGATTATGCTGGGGCGAAGCAGGAGGAAATAACGAGTTTGCAGAAACACCTCGAGCAGAAGCAGAGGGGTGAGGAGCAACAGTAACAGGTATTTCTTTTTGATCAGCGGATAATCATAGGCGCGGTTGTCCGCGTAGTTCATTAACAGCCATAGGCCGGCCATCATGAAATTCACCATCTTGAGAATGAGGGCCGGGTAACCATAGCCGTTGACCTTCAAGGTGCCAGCGGCGCACATCGCCCCGACAAAAAGAGTGTGAAGATGATCGGCGACATAAATGAAAAGGAAAAAGGAGATGAGCTCGAAAACAAATACATAACTAAGAATGGTGGAAATAAGATAGGTTCGTCTTTCAAGCATCAGTTGGAGTTCGCTGCCGCTCCTAAGATCCCAGCTCCTTTGAATCCGGAGGCCATAAAAGGCCGCGTAAAGGAGCATGCAAGCCATGAGAAAAGAGGAGGTGTAAAGGGCAACAATGGCGGGATGAAAAATCATCGGCTCCGACCGTCAATTTTTCCGTCCCGGCATTGCATGACATGGTCGACAATCTCTGATTCGTAAACAAGCGGGTCGTGGCTGGCGATGAGCACGGTTTTCCCATCCTGCTTTAGCCTGCCCAGGATTTTTACCAACTCCAGGGAAAGCGTGGTGTCCAGATGCGCGGTGGGTTCGTCGGCGATGATGATGGACGGATTGTTGATCAAAGCCCGGGCCACGGCCACCCTCTGGGCCTGTCCCCCTGAAAGCCATTCGACCCTGACGGTTGCCTTTTCCCTGATGCCCAGGAGTGCCAGGAGGTCCATTGCCCGTTGTTGCATGGCTGCATGGGGCTCTCCAGTAGGATAGGCAGGCAGCATCACATTTTCCAAGACCGAGATCCCTTTTACCAGGTTAAATTGTTGGAAAATAAAACCAAAGGTCTTTCTGCGGACCTCGGTTAGGAATCTTTCCGGCAGGCTGGTCAACTCGCTTTCCAGCAGGTGGATCCGCCCGGAAGTGGGCCTGGCCATGCAGCCAATCAGGCTCAGGAGGGTCGTTTTCCCTGAACCGCTCGGACCTTGCAAGACGGTCACTCGACAGGGCGCGATCCGCAGGCTTACGCCACGGATCGCCTCGAATTCATTGGGTTTCCCGGCGTTAAAGACCTTTCGGACATTTGCAAGCTCGATCATGAATACAGTGCCAGCCTTGTTATTTTTCGGACAACGATAGCTGCTTCTTCAACTCAAAGTTCCATTTCCAGATTTGATAGATGGATGGGTACAGCAGCAGCTCCAGCAAAAACGAGGTCAGTATCCCGCCGATCATGGGGGCAGCAATGCGCTTCATCACATCGGATCCGGCGCCTACGGCCCACAGGATCGGGACGAGTCCGAGGAAAGTCGTGGCGACCGTCATGAACTTCGGCCGGAGACGCTGGACCGCTCCGTAGCGAATGGCCTCCTGCAGATCCGCCAGGCTGCGAAGACGCCCCTCCTGCCTGGCTTTGTCATAAGCGAGATCTAGATAGAGGAGCATAAAAACCCCAGTCTCCGCATCCACGCCCAACAGGGCGATAAGCCCGACCCAGACCCCAATGCTCAGGTTGTAGCCGAGCAAATAGAGAAACCAGACAGCGCCGATGGCGGAGAAAGGCACGGCCAACAAGACGATAAACGTCTTGGCGAGAGACCTCGTATTCATGTAGAGAAGCATGAGAATTAGAAACAGGGTAAGCGGCAGAATCAGTCCCAAACGCTCCTTGACCCGCTGCCAGCCGGCATAGTCGCCGCTCCAGGATAGGGCGTAGCCGCTGGGGAGCTTTATCTGCTCTCGGAGCAACTGGTCCGCTTCTTCCACATAGCTGTTCGGGTCGCGTCCGGCCATGTCCACGTACACGTAGCCCGCAAGCAGACCGTCTTCGTTGCGGATCATGGCAGGGCCGCTGGTTTTCCGAATATCGGCCAACTCCGAGAGGGGGATCTGCTTCTGTCCGCCGGATACGGGCACCAGAATACGGCTCAAGGCCGCCATGTTTGACCGGAAATCACGCAAGTAGCGGACATTGACCGGATAGCGTGCCCGTCCCTCCACCGTCGTTGTCACGTTTTCCCCACCAATGGCATTTTCGACCGTGGCCTGGGCCTCCTTCATGCTCAAACCATAGCGGGCCAGTTTCTTCCGATCCCACTCGACATCGAGAAAATAGCCACTGGCGGTGCGTTCGGCAAAGACGCTGCGCGTCCCTTTAACCGCTGGCAGCAAGGCCTCGATCCGGGCCCCGATCTCTTCAATGGTGTCGAGATCATCCCCGGTGATCTTGATTCCCACCGGCGTGCGCAGCCCGGTGTTCAACATGTCGAACCTGCCTTTGATTGGCATGGTCCATGAGTTGGCGAGACCGGAAATATTGAGCTTATCGTTCATCTGGCGGATAAGTTCTTGCTGGGAAATATGATCCGGCGTTATGTGTCGAAAAAGTGCCTTGGCCCAATCAGGCGCCCAGGCGGAATACCAGGTGTCGGCTTTCCGCCACTCGGTCTTAGGCTTGAGAATGATCACGGTCTCCAGCATGGAGAGGGGCGCCGGATCGGTCGAGGTCTCGGCTCTCCCCGCCTTTCCCAACACGTATTTCACTTCAGGAAACTGTCGAATGGCCCGGTCGGTGGTTTGCAGCAGTTTCTGGGCTTCGGTGACGGAGATGCCAGGCATGGTGGTGGGCATGTAGAGGATGGACCCTTCCTCCAGAGGCGGCATGAATTCAGAGCCCAGCTTAAAATAGATCGGAACCGTGGCGATCATCAGGGCGCACGCGGTCCCGATGACGACCCATTTCCAGCGTAGTGACCAGATGGCGACGGGGTTGTAAATCCGGATCAAAAAACGGCTGACAGGGTGTTTTTCCTCGGCATGAATAGTGCCGACGAAGACCGCGTTGGCAATACGGGCCAGCCAGTGCGGGCGGAAGTCGAAATTTCTCATGCTGGTAAAGAAAAGTCGTAAGGCCGGGTCAAGGGTAATCGCCAGCACGGCGGCGATGATCATGGCCAGATTCTTGGTATAGGCCAGCGGTTTGAAGAGACGTCCTTCCTGAGCCTCCAGGGTAAGGATGGGCAGAAAGGAGACGGCGATCAGCAAGAGGGCAAAAAAACTGGGGCCAGCCACCTGCTTTACGGCACGGATGACCACGGCGCGATAATCTTCCAGCCGGCCTTGCTTGTCCCACTGCTCCAGGTTCTTGTGAGTCTGCTCCACCACCACGATGGACGCGTCCACCATGGCCCCGATGGCGATGGCAATCCCACCCAGCGACATGATGTTGGCCGTGACCCCGAGCATTGTAAAAGGAATGAAAGAGATGAGAATAACGACCGGTATGGTGATCACGGGAATGATGGCGCTCGGGATGTGCCAGAGGAAGAGAAAAACCACCAGAGCCACGGTGATCAGCACCTCGATGATCGTGGACTTCAGATTGTCGATGGAACGCAGAATCAGGTCCGACCGGTCGTAAACCGGGACGACTTGCACCCCTGCGGGGAAGCCGGGCTCGAGTTCTCGGAGTTTCGCCTTGACCCGTTTGATCACGTCCAAGGCATTTTGTCCGTGCCGCATGACAACGACGCCTGACACGACATCACCTTTACCGTCGAGATCGGCTATCCCTCGCCGCAAGTCCGGTCCCAGGACGACTTCCCCGATGTCTTTAAGGCAGATGGGCGTGCCGGAGTCGGTCGTTGCCACGACGATTTCCTGCAAATCCTCAAGCGACTTAAGGTAACCCCGGCCCCGCACGTTGTATTCGGTGCCGCCGAACTCGATGAGGCGGCCGGACGACTCGTAGTTGCCATCCCGCACCGCCTGTACCACGCTGTTGATGGAGATACCGTAGGCCTTAAGCCGGTTCGGGTCAACATTGACCTGGTACTGCTTGCCGAACCCGCCGACGGACGCCACCTCGGCCACACCCGGCACTGCTCTCAGGTAGTATTTGAGGTAAAAATCCTGAAAGGAACGCAACGCGGCCAGGTTGTTCTGCCCCGATTCATCCACCAGGGCGTACTGGAAGATCCAGCCCAGGGGCGTGGCATCCGGGCCGATCTCGGCCTTGGCGCCCTCGGGCAGGCGCGGCAGTACAGCGGCAAGATATTCCTGGACACGCGATCTGGCCCAGTAGATGTCCGTGTTGTCCTCGAAAATGATGTAGACATAAGAATAGCCGAAATCGGAGAAACCGCGTACAGCCTTCACCTTCGGCGCGCCCACCATGGCCGATACGATAGGATAGGTAACCTGGTCTTCGACGAGGTTGGGACTGCCGTCCCAGCGCGTAAATATGATCACCTGGGTGTCGCTCAGGTCCGGAATGGCGTCCAGCGTCATGCGTTGCATGGACCACCAGCCCGCCATGCAGCCGACCGCCACCAGGGCGAAGACAATGAACTTGTTGTTGACGCTGAAATCGATGATGCGGTTGATCAT
>DYDL01000211.1 GCA_020717925.1 Desulfocapsa sp. | reverse complement strand
ATTACGCCTCGCCAGGCAACGACAAAGGTACCTCATGAGCATTCGCGAAGACGCCATCGCCAAAACGATAACCCCTATATTCACGGCCTGCGCCGCCCAGGAAGGCGTCCAGATAGACACCCTGATGGCCGGGGTGGCCGAGGGCACCATCGCCATCCCCAGGAACAACAACCACCATTTTGACCGGATCGTCGCTATCGGCAAGGGGGTGTCGACCAAAATCAATGCCAACATCGGCTCGTCCAAGGACTATCCCGAGGCGGCACAGGAGCTGCAGAAGCTCTGCGTCTGCCTCAGGGCCGGGGCCGACGCGGTCATGGACCTCAGCATGGGCGGCGACCTGAACGCGGTGCGCCGCGCCATTCTCGATAACTGTCCGGTGCCGCTGGGTACCGTGCCCATCTATCAGGCCGTGGCCGAGACCGTGGAACGCGACGGTCGCCAAATCGGCGAGGTGACGGTCGATCACATCTTCAAGACCATCGAACGCCAGGCCGAGGATGGCGTGGACTTCATGACCATCCACTGCGGCATCACCCGCAATTCCCTGGCCCGCCTCCAGGGCCACGAACGTCTTATGGGCGTGGTCAGCCGGGGCGGCTCCTTCCTCTTGGAGTGGATGAGTCACAACAACGCCGAAAACCCGCTCTACGAACGCTTTGACGATCTGCTCGCCATTCTCAAGCAGCACGAGGTGACCCTGAGCCTGGGCGATGGCTTCCGGCCGGGCTGCCTTGCCGACGCCACCGACCGCGGCCAGGTGCAGGAACTGATCCACCTGGGCGAACTCACCCAGCGGGCCTGGGCAGCGGGGGTGCAGGTGATCATCGAGGGGCCGGGCCACATGCCCTTGAACCAGATCGAGGCCAACGTCCTGTTGCAGAAGCGGTTGTGCCATGGGGCGCCCTTCTATGTGCTGGGGCCGCTGGTCACCGACATCGCACCGGGTTACGACCACATCACCGCCGCCATCGGCGGAGCCATCGCCGCCACGGCCGGCGCCGACTTCCTCTGCTACGTCACCCCGGCCGAACACCTCAAACTGCCTTCGGCCCAGGATGTGCACGAGGGGGTGATTGCCTCGAAGATCGCGGCCCATGCCGCGGATATCGCCAAGGGTTTGCCTGGCGCCCTGGACCAGGATATTGCCATGGCCAAATGCCGCAACCGGCTGGACTGGAAGGGGCAGATCGAACTCTCCCTTGACCCGGCCAAGGCCCGGAGCTTTCGGGAGGAGGGTGGCAGCTACAAGGGCGACGCATGCAGCATGTGTGGCTCCTACTGCGCCATCAAGGTGTACAAGAAGGCCGTGGCCCCGCCGCGCGCCAAGTCTTGAAAAGGTTGGTTAGACTGTAGTCTGTTAGCCTGTAGCCTAAAAGACTAAACACCTACAGACTATCCACCTAATAGGGAGGGGTGATATGTCCGGCTTTTTCGCGTCATTTATCGCATTCCTTGAAGCCACCAAGCTTGTCGAGCAGTTTGACAAGTTCGATACGGTCGGTCTTTTCACCAATCCCTGGTTTCTGGTGCCCTTTGTTGGTTTGCTCCTCTACCTGATCGTCAAGCAGCAGTTCTCCAATCTGGTCTTGGTCGGCCTTGGCGTCGGGGTTTTCGCCTTCATGGGCAGCCACTACGTGGAAGGCCTGATTGACGAAAAGGGCTTTATCCAGCTCAACAAGATACTGCCCATCATCGGCGTGGGCGTGGTGGTGGTGGGGGTGATCGTCTACCTGCTGTTCGGCCGCTCCGACTGAACCAGGAGTGACGCCATGTCCACTCCCCTGCTCGACATCTACCACACCCTCCTCGCCCGCTTCGGCCCCCAGCACTGGTGGCCCGGCGACACACCCTTCGAGGTCATGGTGGGAGCGGTACTAACCCAGAACACCAACTGGACCAACGTCAGCCGCGCCATCGCCAACCTCAAGGAGGGTGGCCTGCTCAGCGTGACGGAACTGGCAGGCCTGCCCACTGAAATCCTGGCCCAATACATCACCCCGGCCGGATACTTTAACCTTAAGGCCGGGCGTCTGAAAAACCTCCTGACCCTGGTATGCCAATACGAAAATGGACTGGACGGCCTGTTTGCCGAGGAGACCGCGACCCTCAGGGAACGGTTGCTGGCGGTGCGAGGCATTGGCCCGGAGACAGCGGACTCCATCCTGCTGTACGCGGCCGGGCGGCCGGTATTCGTGGTGGACGCCTACACCCACCGCATTCTGGCGCGGCACGCCCTCATCCCGGAGGAGGCCGCGTATTACGAGATCCAGGAGTGTTTCCTCGACCAACTGCCCGAGGATGCCGCCCTGTTCAACGAATACCACGCCCTCCTGGTCCGCCTTGGCAAGGAGTTCTGTAAAAAGGGCACGCCGCTCTGCGCCGCCTGCCCGCTGGCTTGACAGCGCGACGCCATTGAAGGCAGACTATTCCACGATTTCCTCGATCCCGGCGCGGAGCTCTTCGCTGCTGAAACCTTCGTTGAGTTCCCCGGTTATCACGCCCTCCTTGGAAATAAAAAAAATCACGGGGATTTCCTTGGCCCCCAAGACCGTCGACAGACCTCTTTCCCTCCCGACCGGGAAGGTGAGCCCGAACGCCTCCGCGAATTGTCCGATCTCTTCTTTCGTGCTTCTGGCAAAAAGGCCAAACACCTTCAGCCCTTGGCCTTGATAGAAAGAATAGACTTTTTCAAGCGCGGAAATCTTCTCCAGGCACAACTTTCAATCGAGGCTGCCCATGAAAAGGAGCAGCGGTGAACCCCGTAGATCCGTTGATCGGTATATGGTGCCGCCAACATCGTCAAAGGCGAAATCCGTTGCCGTGCCAGCAACGGCCGGTCCCGCCAGGCACATCAGCAGGAGTAGTAAAATAACCATTTTTCCTTTCATGGTTCCTCCGTGTTATTCAATAGGGTTGACGCAGGCTGGTTTGTTTATCCAGACCATGGGCAGCCGGGCCGTCTATTTTCATCTTAGCAGAAGGTGGCCAAGATACAAGAACTGCCACGGATTATCAACAATCCGTGCAGTGGCGGGGACAAAATCGTTGGCCTGCTCCGACTAGCTGACCTTGGCGCGGTCCGTGCCCTGGAAAGGGCAGCGCTCCTGCCGACAGCCATGGGGGTGGCGGGGGCCTGACAGGCAGGCCGCTTGCTTACCCATTGGCAGGCGGATGGCAAAATGCTCCTGGAGAAATTCCACGGCCAGGGCCAGGGCGGCCCGTACGTAAGCCTTGCAGCAGCTCGGGCCGGTAAGATCGGTGATCACCCGGCTGACCCGGGAAACTGCCTCCATGGTGCGGTGCTGTTCCGCATCCGTGCCGCATTTTGAGCCGGTCAAGACAGCAAACACGGCGCCGATGGCGGGCACAATGCCGCAGACGCCGGTCAGCCCGCAATAGCCGCCATGGGCCTGCTGGCGGGTGCGGTGCAGCACCTCCTTGATGTCCTCATTGCTGAAGCGATCCGCAATGGTGTTTTTCAGGGCAGCCATCAGCGCGCCACCAGCGATATAGGCATGCTGGCAACCGAGCATGGGCAACCCCGGCAAACTCATGGCCAGCTCGGCAATATCAAGGGGGGCGGTAGCCCCGGTCGTGTAGACGAGGTTTTCAATAACCCGCAGGGCATCCTGGTTGTGGCAATGGTCGCAGATATAGTGGCCGTTGGGACAGAGAATATGGCCCTGTTCCCGGCGCCCGCAAAAATAGCAGCCCGCCTCCACCGCCTTTGCATGGTAGCGCAAGGCGGTTGAGCAAATCATGCAGTGCCTGGGCTGACAACTGTCAGCCGTTGCCGCCACCGCTCAGCAGGTCGCCGGGGCTTTGTTGCCTTGTTGCTCCAGCATAGTGCAAACTCCCGCTAATGTGCCCCTGGCCCGTTATGCTGCCCCTTCCCCGTCCGCCGCTTTTGATTCACAAAATTAGCGGCCTCCCAGCCGGCCACGCAGCCCTCGCCCACCGCCTTGGCCATCTGCCAGGGGGGGCCGGCGATGTCGCCGGCGGCGTAGACGCCTAAGAGGTTGGTGGCCTGCTTCTTGTCGGTCTGGATGTGGGAGAAAGTTTCCGCGTCGAGCATTATGCCCAGGCTGCTGGCCAGTTGCACGGCGCCCTTGGCGCCGAGCTCGATGAACACGCCCTCCACCGCCAGGATGGTGGTGTTATCGAGCACCAAGCCGATGACCGCGTTGTCGCCGGCGATCTCTTTCACCCAGCAGCCCTCATGCACCTGCACGGAGCTGGCGGCCAGTTTTTCGCCCAGAGACGGATTGATGGTAAGCTTCTCGGCCACCAGATACACCTCGCTGGCATACTTGGTCAAGGTGAGGGCGCCGTCCACCGCCGCACTCTCGTTGCCGACCACCGCCACCTTGGCGCCCCGGAAGAAGTTGGCGTCGCAGTCCACGCAGTAGCTCACCCCCTTGCCAAGCAGGGTCTTCTCGCCAGGTACCTTAAGCTTCTTGCGCGCCGTGCCGGTGGCGAAGATCAGGCTCTGGCAGCGGACCATGGCGCCCGACTCCATCGCCACCACAAACTCCTCGCCCTGCTGCTCGATGTGCAGCACATCCTCGGCCACAAGCTGAGCCCCGAAACGGAGCACCTGGGCCAGGCCGATGTCTAGCAGTTCCTGGCCCTCGCGCACCCCGTCGACGCAGAGGTAATTCTCCACATGGGCTCGGGCGATGGCGCTCTGCCCGGCCCGGCCGACGACCAGCACCGACACCTTCTTGCGCACCGCGTGCAGCGCGGCCTGCAGGCCGGCCGGC
>DYDL01000024.1 GCA_020717925.1 Desulfocapsa sp. | reverse complement strand
CGCGGCCAGGCTCGCCCCGGCCACGGCGGGCGGCAGGGCGGTGGAGTAGATGAAGCTGCGGGCGCGGTTCAGCAGTAACTCGACCAGAGCCCTGCTGCCGGCGACAAAGGCGCCGTAACTGCCCAGCGCCTTGCCAAAGGTGCCCAGGGCCACGTCCACCTCCGCAGCCAACCCCTCACCCTGGATAAGGCCGCCGCCGTTGTCGCCGTAAAGGCCGGTGGCATGGGCCTCATCCACCATCAGCAGGCAATCGTAGCGCTTCTTCAGTTCGACCAGGCCGCGCAAGGGTGCCATATCGCCATCCATGCTGTAAATAGACTCGACCACAATCAGGGCCTCACCCGAGCCGCGTCTGGTTTTCAGGCATTCCTCCAGATGCTCCAGGTCGTTGTGGCGGAACCGCACCAGGCGCGCCCCGGACAAACGGCAGCCATCGTAGATGCTGGCGTGATTGAGCCGGTCGCAGAAGATCACGTCGTCGCGGCCTACCAGGGCCGGGATCACCCCGACATTGGCAAGAAAGCCGCTGCCGAAGAGCAGGGCCGCCTCCAGGCCCTTGAGTTGCGCCACCTCGTTCTCCAGGGTATGAAAAAGTTCGAGATCCCCGCTCATCAAGCGGGCGGCGCCGGCGCCGGCGCCATACTGCTCAAGGCATTGCCGGCTGGCACCGATGACCTCGGGATGCTCGGAGAGGGCGAGGTAATCGTTGGATGAAAAATCCGTCAGGGGCTCACTGCCAACGGCCAGGAGAAGCCGGCCGCCGGGGAGCCGCGTCACCGGACGCAGACTTCTCCGCGCCTCGGGCGGAGGGGAAGGAAAACGGTTCACTCTGCCCATAGCTCCCGCATCTCTCGGGCCAGTTGCAGGTCGTCCTCTGGCGGCCGACCGCGCTGGGTGAGATAGCCGCCGATCATCATGCCGTCGGCTCCGGCCATGAGCGCCATGCCAAGGAAATCCTTCAGGGCCGTCTCACGGCCAGCGGCCAGCCGGATGGGGACAGTGGGCAGAATGAGGCGAAAGAGGGCAATGGTGCGCAGCACGTCGCGGATGGGCAGGGGTGGCTGTTCAGCCAGGGGGGTGCCGGGCAGGGGCATGAGGATGTTGATCGGCACCGAGTCCACCCCGCATTCCCGCAGGCTCACGGCCATGGAGATGCGATCGTCCTCGCTCTCGCCCATGCCGATGATGCCGCCGGCACAGACCTCCAGTCCCGCTTCCTTAGCGGCCCGGATGGTTGCAACGCGTTCCTCGAATGTATGGGTAGTGGCAATGTTCGGAAAAAACTCCCGCGAACTTTCAAGGTTGTGGTGGTAACGGAGCAGCCCGGCCTTCTGCAAGCGTTGCATGGAGGCGACGGGCAGGATCCCGAGGGAGGCGCACATCTTGATGCCTACCCGCGCGGTGATCTCGGCCACCATCTCCGCCACCTTTTCGACCTCGGCCGCACCCAGGCCGCGGCCGCTGGTGACGATGGAAAAGCGCGTAGCCCCGCTCCGCGCCGCATTCCTGGCCTCCTCGATGATCTCCGCCGCTTCTTTCAACGGATAGCGGGGGATGTCGGTCTTGAAATGGGCCGACTGCACGCAAAATTTGCAATCTTCACTACAATGGCCCGACCTGGCGTTGACAATACCGCAGAAGGACAACTGCCGGCCCCGATTGTCCAGCTTGGCCCGCAGGGCCAGGGACATCAACTCGGTCAACGGTAGCTTGCGCAGTGCGGTAATATCGGTGGCGTTGTATTCAGGCATGATTTGTACCTAGGAAGGTTGCTTAGACTTTAGTCTGTAGCCTAACAGTCTAAACACCTACAGACTATCCACCTATTTCTTCAACCCGAAGATACCGCCGCCCTTGTTGCTCTGGGCGGCAAAGGCCGGACCGCGGCCGCGCCGCCTGGGGGCGCGCTTTCTGGGGGAGCGCTCCAAGCGCAACGGCTCAAAGGTCAGGGGCTCGGGCTTGGCCTCGCCCAGAGCCTCCTGATAGAGGCGACAGAACATGATACCGGTCTGGAAGTAGCTCTTCCGCGCCAACCAAGCCGGCCAGTCGCCGCCACCTGCGTGGTGGTAAAAAACCGGCAGGGTGGCGAGCAGGCCGGCCATCTGCTCTTTCACGGCCCGCTTTATGTTGAGATGTTCCAGATGGATGGCCAGGGCCGCAAGCAACTCCTGCGTGCGCTGATGGCTCTGCCGGCCCGGGTCGACCGTGGCGAGCAGCCCCATCTCCTCCTGGGCCCACGGCAGGCAGACCAGGGCCAGCAGGATGTGTTCCGGCAGCGGCTGGCCCTCGCCGCGCAGTCGGTCGATGACCCCGAAGAGGGCCAGCAACCGGCTGACCATGGGGTCGGCCTCCTTGTCATGTGCCAGGAGCGGGGCATAGAACGGAAAAAGCACCTGAAACAGGCCAGACTCCAGGCACAGCCTGGCCCACTCCCGGCTGGCGCCGCCCTGCAAGTCGCGAAACAGTTCATCGCGGATGCGGGAGGTCGGACACAGGGCCAGCTTGTCGGCATGGCGGCAGATGGCCGCCCAGGTTATGGGTTCGATGGTGAAATTGCCGCGGGCCGCATGGCGCACGGCGCGCATCATGCGTACCGGATCGCGGATAATGCGGCGCTCCGGGTCGCCGATGATGCGGATGATGCCGTCCCGCAAGTCTTGAACGCCGCCGGTGTAGTCGATCACCGAAAAGTGCTCAACCTCGTAGAACAGCGCATTGATGGTCAGATCGCGGCGAAAGGCGTCGTCGGCCGGGGTGCCGAAGGTGTTGTCCGCGGCCAGCACCTCGTCCTCGCCCTCCAGGTCGAATTCGCTGGGCTGGCGGAAGGTGGATACCTCAATAATCTTGCCGCCCCGGTAGTAGACCTGCACCAGCCGGAAACGCTTACCGATAATCCGGCTGTTCTTGAAAATCTTGCGCAATTCGCCGGGCCGGGCATCGGTGCTGATGTCAAAATCCTTGGGCGTCTTGCCCAGGAACAGATCCCGGACCCCCCCTCCCACCAGATAGGCGACATGACCCGCGTCGCGCAATCGATAGAGCACCTTGAGGGCCTCAAGGTCGATGTCGCGGCGGGAAACCGGATGTTCGGACCTGGGAATGATCAACGGTTCCGGCACACCGTTGGTCTGATTTTTTGTAACGGGTTTCTCCACCTTCTCTGCCAATTGCCATTCCAACGGAAAATCATTCCAGGGACCGATGCGCTGCCTGGACCGGGGGCCGCCGTATTCCGGTCCCCTGTCCGCCCCCTTGCTTGACCTGCAACCTTGCCCTCCCCGCCGCTGTTTGTCAAGCACCTCCAATGCAAAAATGGCCGGTACCGGCCAAAACCCCTGCTTCCATTACCAAGTTCACTCCTGTATTATAAGGTTAATACGTAGGTTGTTTAGACTGTAGCCTGTTAGTCTGTTAGTCTGTTAGTCTGTAGCCTAAAAAACTAAACACCGACAGACTATCCACCTGATTAGTTCCAAAAACAGGAAGTAGCAAGCCTGGAGGATCCATGCACTGCCCCCACTGCGGCCGCGCCATCAAACCGCGCAACCCGCTGCTCACCGTGGATATCATCATCGAGACGGCGGACGGCATCGTGCTGGTGGAACGAAAAAATCCGCCCCTGGGCTGGGCCCTGCCCGGCGGCTTTGTCGACTACGGTGAAACCCTGGAACAGGCCGCCAGGCGCGAGGCCCTGGAGGAAACCGGGCTTATGGTCCGGCTGACCGGCCAGTTTCATACCTATTCAGACCCGACGCGGGATCCCCGCCACCACACGGTGAGCACCGTGTTTCTTGCCACGGCCACCGGCCGGCCGGTGGCCGGGGACGACGCCGGCCAGGCCCGGAGCTTCCGGCCCAACGCCCTGCCGGACCTGGTTTTTGACCACGCAAGGATTCTGCATGACTACTTTGAAACCAGGCCAGCAACCTGAGGCCCGACAAAAAATCCTGCTGGTTGATGACGACCCGTCCATCCTAAACCTGCTGGTGTCCTATATCACCGCCTTCGGCTATGATCCAGCCAGTGCCGCCAACGGCCTGGAGGCCGTCGAACTGCTAAGAACACAGCAGGTTGATATCGTCATCACCGATGTGCTCATGCCCGACATGGATGGCATGGAACTGCTCGGCTACATAAAGAAGCACCATCCGCATATCGACGTCATCGTGATGACGGGCCATGTCAACAAGATCAGCTATACCGACGTGATCAAGGCCGGGGCCAGCGACTTTATCTCCAAGCCCTTTGAGCACGACGAACTGGAAGCCAAGTTGAACCGCCTCGTCCGGGAACGGCACACCATCCAGGAACTGGAGCGTCTCTCCAGCCACGACAGCCTGACCGACCTCTACAACCGGCGCGCCTTCGACATCAAGCTCTGGGAAGAGACGCACCGCTCCCACCGCCAGGAATATCCGCTCTTTCTGGCCATGGGCGACGTGGACCGCTTCAAGGATTACAATGACCACTACGGCCATCAGGCCGGTGACAATATTTTGCGCGCCATCGGCGAGATCATCAGCCGCTCCACCCGGCAGAACGTTGATATCAATTGCCGGTACGGCGGTGACGAGTTCACCATCATCATCCCCCAGACCACCATGGAGCAGGCCGTGCAGATCGCGCGCCGTATCGTGGACAGCTACCAGGAGATGGCTTTCGGCGCGACCGCCCTGTCGGTGGGCATCGCCCGTTTCATCCGCCATCAGGGCAAATCCTGGACCGAGGATACCCAGGATCTCATCGCTCGGGCCGACCGCGCCATGTACAAGGCCAAGGGTGACCCGAGCAACCGCATCGCCTTGGACTCTGAATAAACGCCGCCCGGCTGCCGCTCTTTCCCCCGCCCGCCGCCCGCTCCGTTCCCCGCCCCGCCTTGCCTTACAGAGAAAACGTTTATAGATGTACTAAATCGAAGTTTTCAAGGGACCGACGAGGGGATGCCCCCTCAACGTGGATTATTTCCTTGCCAGAAGCGAATGAAACAGATTATTGTTTCCGCGTGGACAAGGAAACATTAAAATACGTGCTGGCCCAGTCGGCCAAACGGCCACTACCGCCGGCCACGCCACGAACACTGGAGTTGCCTCTTGATACGCGCAAGGTCGTCACGCTTGTCGGCATTCGGCGCAGTGGCAAAACCTACCTGCTTTTTGAGACGATGCGGCGACTGGAAGCCCAAGGCGTGGACCGGCGGCAGATGCTCTACCTCAACTTCGAGGATGACCGCCTACTCCCCATCCAGATCGGCGAACTCGACTTGATACTGCGGGCGCACGAAGAGCTGTATCCAGAGGTGGCGGGCCGCAAGAAGTTCCTGTTCTTCGATGAAGTGCAGAACGTCCCATCCTGGGAAACCTATCTGCGGCGTCTGCACGACACCGAGGAGGCCGGCCTCTTCGTCACCGGCTCATCATCGCATCTGCTGTCGCGTGAACTTGCCACGGGGCTGCGCGGCCGGAGCGTCTCTTTTGAGGTTTTCCCCCTCTCGTTCGCCGAATTCCTGAAATTTCGCGGACTGGAACACGAGCCGTACTCACGGACCTCTGAAAGTCGTATGGCGGCGGCGTTGGAAGAGTACCTGAAGACGGGCGGCCTGCCGGAAGTGGTTCTCGCCGAGGAATCGTTGCGCCCGCGCATCCTCAAGGAGTATGTGGATCTGGTGTTTTACCGGGATCTGGTGGAGCGCTACGGCGTAGCCAATCCGCAGTTGATGCGACGCTTGCTTAGGCATTGCCTGGGCCATCCGGCCTCACTCTTCAACGTCCACAAGCTCTACCAGGACTTTCGCTCCCAGGGGCTGGCACTCTCAAAGGATACGCTCTACAACTACGTCGGCTATCTGGAGGAGTCTTTTGTCGTCTTTACCTTACCGGTGGCCGAGCGTTCATTGCGCAAGCAGGCGGTGAACTCAAAGAAACTCCATGCGATCGATTGGGCGCTGGCGTATCCATTTGTCGCCGAACCCAGCATTGATGTCGGGAAGAAGCTGGAAACGGCCGTTTTCCTGCGCTGGAGGCGCCAGCGGGAGGACTTGGGCTACCTGGCCGGGGATCGTGAGGTTGATCTAGTCGTGAATCGAGAGCATCCCGAGCAATTGATCAACGTGGCCTACTCTGTCTCGCAGTCGCAAGCCTGGGAGCGCGAAATCGCCGCGTTGGAAGATGCTGGGGCGAGATTCCCGCAGGCGGCGCGCGTACTGGTGGCGCACGAACACACCAAACGCAAACCATCGGCCGGCATCCAGATGATCGACGCCTGGCGCTATCTGCTGGGCGAGCCACAGGGAGGCAAGAAAGGCTAAGTCAGCTCAAACTCTTCACTTCAACATTCATTCTTCGATGTTCGATATTCTTTTTTCCCACCCCTGCCCCCGCCTGCACGCCCGCCCCGCCTTGCAAAGAAAACATTTGTATTTGCCATCCGTCTTTGGTATATAACCGCGATCTATAAGATAAGGAGGATTATCGTTCATGGGTAAAATAACAACCGCAACCCAAAACCAAGAAGTGCAGGGGCCAAGCTTTGCCGACCTCTTTGAGGAGAATCTTTGCGTGGCCTCGGTCGGCGAGGTGGTAGTGGGCACGGTCATCGAACTCACCAAGGACTTCGCCATCGTCGACATCGGCGACAAGTCGGAGAGCGAGGTACCGCTTTCCGAGTTCAGGGCCGAAGGCAAGGGCGAGATCAAGGTGGGCGACACCTTTGACGTGTTCGTCGAGCGCCGCGAAGCCGAGGGCGGCCTCAAACTCTCCCGCGAAAAGGCCATCGGCATCAAGGTCTGGGAAGAGATCGCCAACATCCAGGAACAGGACGGCACCATCAACGGCCGCATCGAGAACCGGGTAAAGGGTGGTCTGTCCGTCGACATCGGTGTGCCGGCTTTCCTGCCCTACTCACAGATCGATCTGCGTCCGGTCAAGGATCTCGACGGCCTCATCGGCCATTCCTTTGACTTCAAGGTGCTCAAATATAACCGCAAGCGCAACAACGTGGTCATCTCCCGCCGGGCCATTCTGGAAGGCCAGCGGGAAAAGCTGCGCCAGCAGATGCGCGAAACCCTGGCCGAAGGTTCGGTCATCAAGGGCAGCATCACCAATATCACCGATTACGGCATCTTCGTCGACCTGGGCGGCATGGACGGACTCTGCCATATCACCGACCTCTCCTGGGGCCGGGTATCCCATCCCGGCAAACTCTACCGGGTGGGCGACGAGGTCGAGGTCAAGGTGCTGAAGTACGACAAGGACACCGACAAGGTCTCCCTGGGCGTCAAGCAACTCAAGGCCGATCCGTGGAGCACGGTGTCTGAAAGGTTCCCGGTCGGCACCAAGACCACGGGCAAGGTGGTATCCATTACCGACTACGGCGTCTTTGCCGAGATCGAAGAGGGCATCGAGGGGCTCATCCACGTTTCGGAGATGTCCTGGTCCAAGAAGACCCGGCACCCCTCCAAAATCGTGGCCGTGAGCGACGAGGTCGAGGTCATGGTCCTCAACATCGACGTGGACGCCAAACGCATCTCCCTCGGCATGAAGCAGCTTAAGCCCAACCCGTGGGATCTGGTGACCGAACACTACCCGGTGGGCTCGATCATCGAGGGCAAGATCAAGAACATCACCGACTTCGGCATTTTCATCGGTATCGAGGAGGGTATCGACGGCCTGATCCACGTCTCCGACCTCTCCTGGACCGAGCGCATTAAGCATCCTTCCGAAAAATTCGGCAAGGACGACACCATCCAGGCCGTGGTGCTGAAGATCGACCGCGAAAACGAGCGCTTCTCCCTGGGCATCAAGCAACTGCAGCCCGATCCCTGGCAGGAGGCGGTGAGCAAATACCCCATCGGCTCCACGGTGGATGGCAAGATCACCAATGTTACCGACTTCGGCATCTTTGTTGAGGTCGAGGACGGTATCGAAGGGTTGGTGCACGTTTCCGAGATCAGCAAGGAAAAAGTCACCACCCCGGTTGGCATGTATAACGTCGGCGACATGTTGACCACCAAGGTCATCAACGTCTCGGCCAAGGACCGGAAAATCGGCCTCTCCATCAAGGCTCTCACCGAGGAGCCGGCTGGATTGGATTATGCCAGCTATAAGAGCAAGGCGGCCAGCACCAGCGGGCCTTCGACCTTCGGTGATCTCTTGAAGGAAGAGATGAACAACCTCGGCCAGGAGGCCGCTGCGTCTCGGGAAGACGGGGAGGCCTGAGCGCCAGGCCGGGACACGTACAACTCATGACGCAGCTAGGCTTGCGGCGCCGCCACCCCGTGCTTTTCGGGTTGCTGATACTGGCGGGTATTTTTCTGCTTTTCTGGGGCGGCGTCCGGGTGCTGGTTTCCTCGGCCAGCCGCCCCGAAAAGCGAGGTATCTTCAGCCTGCAGAAGGGCATCGGCGTCATTGAACTGACCGGGGTGCTGGTTTCCTCGGAAGAGATCCTCCAGAACCTCACCGAGTTCCGGCAGGACGACGCGGTGCAGGCCATCGTGCTGCGCATCGACAGCCCGGGCGGGGCCGTAGGCGCCTCACAGGAGGTTTACACCGAGGTCCAGCGCACCAACAAGATCAAACCGGTGGTGGCCTCCCTGGGTTCGGTTGCCGCCTCGGGCGGTTATTACGCCGCCTTGGGAGCGGAGCGGATCATCGCCAGCCCGGGAACCATTACCGGCAGCATCGGCGTCATCATCAAATTCATGAACCTCAGTGCGCTGTTTGACAAGATCGGCTTTCATAGCGAAGTAGTGAAGAGCGGCAAACTGAAGGACATGGGCTCGCCCGAACGCCCGATCACCGAAGAGGAACGGGCTCTGCTGCAAGGACTAATCGACAACGTGCACAGCCAGTTTGTCGATGCCGTGGTCGCCAGCCGTCATCTGACGGCGGATATTGTGCGGCCCATGGCGGACGGCCGCATCTTTTCCGGTGAGCAGGCCAAGGAGAAGGGGCTGATTGACGATTTCGGCAACTTCACCGATGCGGTGATGCTGGCTGCGGAGCTAGGCGGCCTAGACACCGGCAACACCATGCCCCGCCTGATTTATCCCGCTAAAAAGGATTTCCCCTTCCTGGAACTCCTGCGGGGCGAGGGCAGCGATGCTATTTGGAATCATTTTATCTCTCGCTTTCCAGGGCTGTTCTATGAATGGTCCCTTTCCCGTTGACAAAGGCACACCATGCAACTGAAATTACCCGGCCTTCAGGGCGTTAAAAAGGCGACAGCCGCTGCTCCAACCGCCAAGAAAGAGCATATCCTCAAGCAGGATTTCATAGTGCAGCTCACCGGGCAGCTCACCGGTTATCTCAAGAAGGATATCGGCCTGGCCGTGGACATTATTCTGGAAACCATGGCCCAGGCCCTCGTCGAGGGCCAACGCGTGGAGATCCGCGGCTTCGGCAGCTTCGAGGCCAGGCAGCGCAAGGCCAAGGTCTCGAAAAATCCCAAGACCGAAAAGGTCATGAACATCCCGCCCCGCAAGACCCTGCACTTCACCATGAGCAAGTCGGTCAAGGATCCGCTCATAAAGAAGTAGGGAAGCAAGAGCTCAAAGCTGAAAGCTCAAAGTCCAATGAAAACTTCCATAGACTTTAAGCTTTGCGCTTTCACCTTTGACCTTCGACCTTTCTTCTAGAACATCTGACTGCTATCGCCCTTGCCCTGCCTGAGCACCACCGGTTCCTCGCCCACCAGGGAGACGATGGTGGAGAGCGCCGGAAAAAGCGGCCCAGCGTCGATGATCGCATCCACCCGATGACCCAGGCGCTCCTCCACCGCAAAGGCGTCCGCCGGCAGCACCTCGTCAGCCTGACAGGTGGCGCTGGTAGTGACGATAGGGTTGCCCAGAAGTTCCACCAGGGCATGACAGATACGATTGTCCGGCACCCGGATGCCCACGGTCTTCTGCTTGCTCATCATGATCTTGGGCACGATCTTCATGGCGGGCAGGACAAAGGTGTAGGGGCCGGGCAGGAAACGCTTCATCAGCCGGTAGCCGTGATTGGATACATGGCAGTAAGTGCTGACGTTCTTGAGACTGCCGCAGATGAAACTGAAGGGCTGATCCTTGGGCCGCCGTTTCAGCTCGTGGATGCGCTGCACCGCCTTGTGGTTGTAAATATCGCAGCCAATGCCGTAGACGGTGTCGGTAGGGTAACAGATGACCGCGCCCTGCCGCAGCAGTTCAACCGCCTGGCGCAGCAAGCGTTCCTGTGGATTGTCAGGATTTATGCACAGGATCACCATACCGCCTCCCCGCCAGTAATCTTTTTTCGCTCCGCCCACCGCGCCTAGGCCGATTTTCGAACAAGCACAGCCATAAAAAGTTGCCCTCCAGGCCAAGGCGGACTAGAATGGACTCCTTGCATCCCGGGGCCGCCCCGGGCGGAAGGTAATACTAATGCATCCGTCCAGCCGGGGCAATGCCAAAACCAGCGCCAAGGCGCCGGCCATATTCCCAAGGAGACCCTCCATGCGGCTCGACAACGTAATCCAGGCCTTCACCTTTGACGACCTGCTGCTGGTACCCGCGGCCTCGAACGTGCTGCCGACCGAGGTGGACCTGTCCACCCGCCTTACCAAGAATATTACCATCCAGTTGCCCTTGGTCAGCTCGGCCATGGACACGGTAACCGAGCACCGCAGCGCCATCACCATGGCCAGGGAGGGCGGCATCGGCATCATCCACAAGAATATGAGCGTGGACGATCAGGTGCTGGAGGTCACCAAGGTCAAGAAGTCGGAGTCTGGCATGATCATCGACCCCATCACCGTGGGCGAGGATCACACGGTGGGCGACGTCGAGGCCATCATGCGCAACTATCGGATCTCCGGCGTGCCGGTGCTGCGCGGCACCAGGCTGGTGGGCATCATCACCAACCGCGACCTGCGCTTTGTCTCCGATATGACCATGCCGGTGCGAGAGGCCATGACCAGCCGCAACCTGGTGACCGCGCCCATGGGCATCACCATGGAGGAGTCCAAGGCCCTGCTGCACGAGCACCGTATCGAAAAGCTGCCAGTGGTGGACAATGACTATAACCTCAAGGGACTTATCACCATCAAGGATCTGGAAAAGATCAAGAAATACCCCCATGCGGCCAAGGACGACCTGGGCCGGCTGCGGGTGGGCGCGGCCGTGGGCGTGGGCGGTGACTGCGTGGCCCACGCCAGCAGGCTGATCCAGGCCGGGGTGGACGTGGTCGCGGTGGATTCGGCCCACGGCCACTCGCGCAATGTCCTGGCCGCGGTGCGCGCCATCAAGGACGCCTTCCCGGACTTGCAGATCATCGCCGGCAACGTGGCCACCGCCGATGGAGCCGAGGATCTGATCAAGGCCGGGGCCGACGCGGTCAAGGTCGGGGTGGGGCCCGGTTCCATCTGTACCACCCGCATCGTGGCCGGCGTAGGCGTGCCGCAGATGACCGCCATCCGCGACTGCGCGATGATCGGCGACCGCTACGGGGTGCCGATCATCGCCGACGGCGGCATCAAGTATTCCGGTGACATCACCAAGGCCATCGGCATCGGCGCCCATGCCGTCATGGTGGGCAGCCTCTTTGCCGGCGCCGAGGAAACCCCGGGCGAGACTTTCCTCTTCCAGGGCCGGACCTATAAAGGCTATCGGGGCATGGGGTCGCTCGGCGCCATGAAAAAGGGCTCCAGCGACCGCTACTTCCAGGACCGGGTGGAGAATCCGTCCAAGCTCGTGCCCGAAGGCATCGAGGGCAGGGTTCCCTTCAGCGGCCCCCTGTCGGACATCATCTTCCAGCTCATGGGAGGGCTGCGCTCCGGCATGGGCTACGTCGGCGCCCGCACCATCGAGGAGCTGCGCGCCAAGGCGCGCTTCGTGCAGATCACCACGGCCGGTCTCAAGGAAAGCCATGTGCACGACGTCAGCATCACCAAAGAGGCCCCCAACTACCGCCTCGGCTAACTTATGCCACCCCTGCATTGAGGACTCAGCATGGCTATTCATGATGAAAAAATCATCATCCTGGACTTCGGCTCCCAGACCACCCAGCTCATCGCCCGCCGCATCCGTGAGCAGAAGGTCTACTGCGAGATCCATCCCTACAATCTGAAGCTCGACGCCATCCGGGCACTGGCCCCCATGGGTCTCATCCTCTCCGGCGGCCCCTCCTCGGTCTATGACCCCGAGGCGCCGATCAGCGATCCAGAAATCCTGAACCTCGGCATTCCGGTCCTGGGCATCTGTTACGGCGCCCAGCTTATGACCCTGCAAGCGGGCGGCCGGGTGGAGCGCGCCTGCAAGCGCGAGTTCGGCAAGGCCGACCTCACCGTGTTCGCCACGGACGCCCTCTTCGCCGGCCTGGAGCCTGGTCGGGCCGAATATCAGGTATGGATGAGCCACGGCGACCGCATCGAGACCCTGGCGCCGGGTTTTGCCATTGCGGCCACCAGCGAGCACTCACCCAACGCCGCCATCCGGCATGAGCATAAAAATCTCCACGGCGTGCAGTTCCACCCCGAGGTGGCCCATACCCTGATCGGCACCGATGTGCTGCGCAACTTCATCTTCGGCATCTGCGGCTGCCAGCCGGCCTGGACCATGGAGTCATTTGTCCAGACCACGGTGGCGCACATCCGTGCCACCGTTGGCCAGGAACAGGTGATCTGCGCCCTTTCCGGCGGGGTGGACTCCTCGGTGACCGCGGCCCTGGTGCATCGGGCCATCGGCGACCAGCTCACCTGCATTTACGTGGACAACGGCCTCATGCGCACCGGCGAGACCGAGAGCATCTTGTCCTACTTCAGCCAAAAGACCGGGCTTAAGGTGATCCACGTCGACGCGGTGAAATTTTTCCTCGACCGACTGCAAGGCGTTGAGGATCCGGAGAAGAAACGTAAGATCATCGGCTACGGCTTTATCGAGATCTTTGAGAAGGAGGCCCACAAGCTCGGCGCCGAGGTCCGCTTCCTGGCCCAGGGCACCCTCTACCCCGACGTTATCGAGTCGGTGAGTTTCAAGGGGCCGTCAGCGGTCATCAAGAGCCACCACAACGTTGGCGGTCTGCCCGAGGTCATGAAACTCAAACTGCTTGAACCCCTGCGCGAGTTGTTCAAGGACGAAGTGCGCAAGGTGGGGTTGGAGTTGGGCATCCCGGAGGAGGCCATCTTCCGCCAGCCCTTCCCGGGGCCAGGGCTTGCCATCCGTATCCTGGGCGCACTGACCGCGGAACGCCTCCATATTCTGCGTCAGGCCGATGTCATCGTCCTGGAGGAGATGAAACGCACCGGTTACTACCGTAAGGTCTGGCAGTCCTTCGCCGTGCTGCTGCCCATCCAGACCGTCGGGGTCATGGGCGACGAGCGCACCTATGAAAACGTGGTGGCCATTCGCTCGGTCGATTCAGTGGACGCCATGACCGCGGACTGGTCCAAACTGCCCTACGACCTGCTGGGCCGTATCTCAACCCGCATCATCAACGAGGTCCGCGGGGTGAATCGGGTGGTCTACGATATCTCTTCCAAGCCCCCTAGCACCATTGAATGGGAGTAAGCGCTGAATTAAATAGGCTATAGGTTATGGGCTGTAGGCTGTTAGCCTAACAACCTACAGCCTACAGCCTAATCCGCTCCAAGGAGGCACGGTGAAACGTACTGGTCAGAACGATGGCGACAAACGTGGCATACTGCCCACCTTCACCGCAACCATCACCGATCTTGGCGTGGCCAACCGGCTGCTCTCCAGCCTGGCCAGGATCGTGCAGCTCATCACAGCACAGCGCCTCCCCTATGAGGCGCGCATCGACCGGGTTCTGCGGGTAATCCTGGACCACCTCGGGGCAGAGCAGGGCTCGATCATGCTCCTGAGCGGCCAGAGCCTGGTAATCAAGGCAGCCAGCCGGACAGAATTGATCGGGGTCAGCCAGCCCCTTGCCGAGACCTCGGTGGCCTCCTGGGTGGCTATCCATAAAAAACCGCTGTTCATCCCCGACATAACCAGGGATCCCCGCTTCCAGAAGCGCACCAGTGCCTACCGCAAGAACGCCCTGCTGTCGGTGCCCGTCCTCCGCGATAATCGGCTGATCGGGGTCATCAACGTCTCGGACAAGGCCGGACATACCGATTTGCTCAAGGACGATATTGCCTTTCTTATCGACTTCAGCGCCCTGGTACTCTCCCTCATTATCCAGGAAGGGCTGTCCGAGCAGACCAGGCAGCAACGCAACATCCTGCGCCAGCGTAACCAGGAACTGCGCCGCCAGGAAACCATGCGGGCAGAACTCTCCCGGATGCTCATCCATGACCTCAAAGGGCCCCTGTCCGAGGTGGTGGCCAACCTGGACATCCTCTCCTATTCCGCCACCGACGAAACCAGGGAATTCGTGACCGCGGCCCAGATGGGCTGCGACCAGGCGGTGCGCATGGCCGAGAACCTGGCCACCACCGGTAAGATGGAGGACGGCAAACAAGAACTGCTGAAGCACGCCATCGCCCCCGCCATGCTGCTCAAGGAGGCGCTCAGTAACGTCAAGGGACTGGCCGCCCTCAAGAACGTTACCCTGGATAGCAGCCTGGCGCCTGACCTGCCGGACATCCGCCTGGACCGGGTGCTCATCCTCAGGGTGCTGCAGAACCTGCTGATGAACGCCCTGCATTACTCGGCCCCGGGCCACACCATCACAGTGGGCTGCGAACCCGTGGCCGGCCGCAGGCAGTTGTGCTTTTCGGTGGCCGATCAGGGGCCCGGTATCCCGGAGAACGAACAAGCCATGATCTTCGAAAAATACGTCCGCCTGCAACGGGGTCAGGATCTGCGGACCGGCACCGGACTTGGTCTATACTTCTGCAAACTGGCCGTGCGGAAACACCGGGGCTTGGTGGGGGTGGAAAACCGGCCAACCGGCGGCAGCCGTTTCTTCTTCACCCTGCCCCTGCAATAGCGTGATGCCCATGAAAAGCCCGGCACAGATGAACTTCCTCATTGTCGATGACGTGGACGCCATGCGCCGCTCCATCCGCATCATGCTGAAGCTCATCAATTACGGCCGGCGCCACCTGGAGGCGGCCAATGGCCGCGACGCCTGGCAAATCCTCGAACAGGGGGAGCCGCCCATCGACTTCATCATCTCCGATTACAACATGCCCTATCTAACCGGCACCGAACTTCTCAATCGCATCCGCCTCGATCGCAGGCTGCGCGACATCCCATTTCTGATGATCACCGCCGAGGCCAACATGGAGGTGGTGGCCGAGGCCGCGGAGTACGACGTCGACGCCTATATGACCAAACCCTTTGTCACCGCCACCCTGGAGCAGAAGATCACCGAACTCCTGGAACTGGCCGCCCACCCGACCCCGGCAAGCCTCTTATTGCGCCAGGCCCAGGAATTGGAAGAGGCGGGAAAAAACGATGCGGCCTTGGCCGCGGTGGCAAAGGCGGCAGCCCTATCCGCCACCTCGTCCCGGCCCTTCCGGGAAATGGGCCGCCTTTTACTAAAAAAGGACGATCTGGCCAACAGTCTGGCCGCCTTCCAGAAGGCCACGGAGCTCAACCGGCTCGACGTGACCTCTTATCACTGCATGGGACAGATCTATTTCAGAATGGGTCAGATCGACAAGGCCATAGACAACTATTCCCGGGCCATGACCATCAGCCCCCGCCACGCCGAGCGGGCCCTGGATTTCGCCCATCTTCTTCTGCAACAGGACAAGGAGGCGGAGGCGAGCCGGGTGGTGCGACTGGTCTTCAAGATCAACTCCAACGACCCGGACATGAAGGAACGGCTGACCAGATTCTGCGCCGAGCATGGCCTGCATGATTTGACCATCAAGGCAAGCAGGGAGATCCTCAAGCAGGATCCGGGCCGGAGCAAGGTTCTAAAATATCTGGGTATCGCGCTCTACAAAAAGGGATTGTTCAACGAGGGTTCCATGACCCTGGAAAAAGCGGCCGCGGCAAACGAACCGGATCCGGAAATCTGGATCGCCCTGGCCCAGGCCTATCTCGCCATGAAAATGACAGGGCGGGCCGAAAAGTGGGCCGCCCGCGCCATCCGCATGGCCCCGGACAACGAGGAGGCCCGGGCGATTTTCGATGCCTGCCTCTGATGCCGGGCGGGCAAGGGATGTGCTCCTGAAAAATTTTCTCGACAGCCCTCGGTTCCTCCGGTAGTTTGAGGCGGTGCCGTACACCGCCTGCGCCAGCCCTGCCCGTATCCTTGTCCGCCCCGCGAGAAAGCAACGTCCGTGACCCTGCGCAACCACAAATGGCTCGTCTTCACCGTGGTGGCCGCTGGCGTCTTCATGGCCACCCTGGACAGCTCCATGGTCAATATCGCCCTGCCGGCCATCATGGCAGACTTCCAGAGCCCTTTGCGACACACGGAATGGGTGGTGATGATATACCTGCTTACTATCACCGCCACCTTGCTGCTCTGGGGCCACCTGGGCGACCTGTTCGGCCGCGGCCGTTTTTATGCCAGCGGCATGGTCCTCTTTGCCATGGGCTCCCTGGCCTGCGCCGTGGCCCCGGC
The DNA here is from genome assembly GCA_020717925.1 of Desulfocapsa sp. Lineage (GTDB taxonomy): Bacteria > Desulfobacterota > Desulfobulbia > Desulfobulbales > CG2-30-60-27 > CG2-30-60-27. The sequence goes on along the minus strand of DYDL01000024.1, from coordinate 7,249 downwards.
CCTGGCCTGGTTGATCGTGGCCCGATGGCTGCAGGCCCTGGGCGCGGCCATGATGATGGCCATCGGTCCGGCCCTGATCAGCAAGGCCTTTCCGGTTCACCATCTGGGCCGCGGCTTCGGCCTGATCGGGGTGGCCGTCTCCCTGGGGCTCATGACCGGCCCGGTGGTGGGCGGTCTGCTCCTGGAAGTGGCCTCCTGGCGCCTGCTCTTTTTGATCACCGTGCCCGTGGGCGGGCTCTGCGCACTGCTTGCCCTCCTGGTGCTGCCGCTGGAGGGCAACCCGCAACCCGACGGACCATTTGACTGGCCAGGCGCGATCCTCATGGGCGCCGGGCTTATCCTGTTTTCCCTGACCGTGAACCAAGCCACCGCAACCGCCTGGTCCCTGGCCAGCCTGGCCCCCGGCCTGGCCGGAACCTTGCTGGCCGCGTTCCTGTTTCTGCGGGCGGAACACCGGGCCAACACGCCGCTTTTGCCCATGGGCTTGCTGCGGGAACGGTTTTTTCTGACGGCTTTGCTTAGCGCCGTGCTCTCCTTTGTCACCCTTTTCGCGGTCATCGTCCTCACCCCATTTTACCTGGACCGCATTCTCCGCCTGCCCAGCTCCAGCATCGGGCTGGTCATGCTGTCAATCCCGGCCACGGTTCTGGTCATGGCGCCCATGGCCGGCTGGTGCTCCGATCAGGTCGGCGGCCGGCTGCTGACCACCATGGGACTGATGCTGTCCACCCTAGGCCTGCTGCTGCTGGCCACCCTTACGCCCGACGCCAGCCCGGCCGGTGTGGCACTGCGCCTCGTCTTCCTGGGCGGTGGCCAGGCCATGTTTCTGGCACCCAACAGTGCCGCGGTCCTCGGTCGGGTGAAAGAGCGCCATGCCGGTATCTCCGCCGCCCTGCTGGCCACGGCCAGAAATCTGGGCATGCTGCTGGGCACGGGGTTGGTATTCTTCGTCTTCTCCCTGGTGTTTGGCCAACGCACGGGCGGGCTCGACCTGAAAGACTTCACTCCGGCCGAGACCGACGCCTTCATGGCCGGGCTGACCGCCGCCTTTCTTGCAGCGGCAACCTTGGGTGGCGCAGCCACAATAATCTCCTGGCGCCGCGGCCCGGATGAACGACGCCAGACCGAGCCAAGAGCATGAAAGAGGGGAGGTTCAGGCGGTGAAGTGGAAAAGGGTCGAATCCCGCAGCCTGGCCTGGTCGGCCATGGCCTCCTTGAGATGCTCCATATGACGGCGCGGTGAAGTGCGGCAGTGGATGGTCGGTGGCGAGTAGCCCAGTTTTTCAAGGGCCGCCGTAAGTTCGGGGAGCAGAGCCTCGACATGGGCGCGGATCTCGTCGTCACTCAGGTCGATCTCACCCTGCACACCCTGACCGGCCAGGGTGAAACGCAGATGCACGTCGCCCAGGCGACTCATCTCCAGAAAAAACTCCAGGGCCATGGTCGGAGGCTGGCCGGAGGTACCCCGGCCCTTCTGGTCCAAGCTGACCAGCCATTCCCCCCAGCCGGCCGCGCCGCTGAAAAAACAGGGGAACATAAAAAAGGATGATTGATCATGGGAAGACGGGTGGGCGTTGAGAAGGCCAAGTTGCTCCAGAAAGCCCGCCAGCCGGGCCAGCTCAGTCGCCTTGGGACTGGCGGCCAGGGAGTCGCCGGTCTGGCTCACTGTTGCCAGCGCGTCGGCCAGTTGCTGGTCCAACCGTTGCGGCGATTGGCCTTTGCCAGGCGCACTGCCGAAGCCATGCAGCCAGGCAAGCAAATGGACCACCGCCTCTGGGGCAGGTCGGCCATCCATGGCCATGGACGCCATGGTGGTCAGCAAGGAGTCAAGCCGACCGGCCGGGGCTGTTTGCGGTAGTCCGGCCAGCTCCTGCAAGCCACGCAACGCCCGACCCAAGGCCGGGGCATCGGCCAGCATGGTCCGTAACACCTCGTAGGCAGCTACCTTCTTGTCGGCCAGTTGGAACCAGGGGCGCTCACCACCCTGCTTCACCTCCAGCCAGACCTCCTCCCCGGCACGCAAGGGCACACTGCTTTCGGCAGTCACCGTTTGGCCCATGATGGAGAGCAGTGCCCGACCGCCTTCCGCCATCCCCACCACGCGAGCCAGCAGCAACTGGCCAGGCGCGAGTTGCTGCGAAGCCTGCGGCTCCCGGCCAACCGCCGGCGCCACAGGCTCCGGGGCAGGGCCAACCGGCGCGCCCTTGACACCAACCAGGTCGCTGATCTTCATGGGATTATACTCAGGTTTTTTAGGCTGTAGGCTGTAGGCTGTAGGCTGTAGGTTGTTAGGGTTGCTCATCCTACAGCCTAAACCCCAATAGTCTATACCCCGTGACTGAGCGGCAACGCCGCTCAGTCAAGAGGCAGATTGACCTGCACCTCGGTGCCGCCGCCTTCGCGGCTCCGCAACACAAAGCTGCCGCCGTGGGCCGTGACCACCCGCTCCACCATGCTAAGACCCAGGCCAGTGCCATAGCTCTTGGTGGTGAAAAAGAGATTCGCCACGCGGTCCAGGTTGCCGGCGGGAATGCCGGCGCCCGTGTCGCGGATTAGCACCCGTGCCCAGGCGCCATCGTGGCGGAGCGCCACCTGCAATTCCCCACCCGTGGGCATGGCCTCGACCGCATTCTTGATGAGATGCACGAACATCTGGCGGATCAGGGCGGGGTCCAGCTCAAGCTCCAGGTCGTCCTCGGGGAAATCCCGGGTCAAGATGATGCCCTGCTTGGTCATGTTGGTCTGCAGCAGCAGCAACGACTTGTGGATCAAGGGCTGGAGCGTCACCTTCTTTTTGACCACCTCGGTCTGGGCGACGAAGTTGAAGAGATCCTCCAGGGTGGTTTCGATACGCTCAGTCTCCTTAATGATAACCGAGCAGTACTTGTGCCATTCGGTGTCCCGCACCTTTCTGGCCAGCAGGCGGGAGACACCGCCGATGGAGGTCACCGGATTGCGGATGGCGTGCATCATCTGTGCCGCCATCTGGCCCAGGGCCGAATAGCGTTCGGCCCGCACCAGCAGATCCTTGTTCTTGTCGAGTTCCTCGGTGAGCGCCTCAAGCTGGGCGATCTTGCGTTCCATGTCCATGTAGAGATGGCTCTGCTCAATAGCCAGGCTGGCCTGGCTGGCGAAGATTTCCAGTTCCTGCACGCTGCCCGCGGTGATCACCCGCTGGGTGATGAAATTGTCGGCGATGATCACCCCGAAGGAGCGGCCTGGGGAAAAGAGTGGCACCACCACGAAAGAGTTATATCCCAGGAGTTCGAGCAGCTCGCCTGGCACCAGGCAATCGTGGTTGCGGCCGTCTGTCACCAGAATGGAGCGTCGTTCCGTGGCCGCCTTGATGAGGATGTGCTCCCTGTGGCCGGCAGGGATCTTGAGGTATTTGATGATGGCGTTCACCGCCACATCATCCTTGGCGCAACTGGCTCCGATATTATGGACAATATCGAGGAAGGAGAGCTTCTTCTCCTGCATATCGGACCAGATCTGGCCGGCGTCCTCGCGGCAGCTTGGGCCGATGGCCAGCCGGCCGACCAGAGCGCTGCGGTCACTGTTGAACATGGCCAGAAAGGCCCGGTTGAACTGCAACCCCTCGTTGGCGGTGATACCGACCAGGATGCCCTGGAGGATCTCGTCCAGCTCCACGGTGGAAAGGTAGACCGTGTTCATCTGATTGGCGAGCTGGTGGATAAGCCGGGTGCGGAAGTTGGTCTTTTCCAGTTCTTCCTGGTAGCGCCGGTTGTCGAGGAGCAACCGCCGCTTCTCCAAGGCCTTGCGGGCCGCGAAGCAGATCTCGCTGAACTGCACCGGTTTGTTCAGATAGTCGTGGGCGCCCTGGCGGATGCATGCAAGGGCCGTGGTGAGATCGACCACGCCGGTGAGCATGATGAGCGCCACATCGGGGCTGGTTGCCAGAATTTTCGGGATGAGGCTGACGCCGTCCTCACCGGGAAGTCCGATATCGAGAAAAACCAGGGCGACGCGGCGTTCCGCTAGCAGCCGGAAAAGCTCACCAGGGCTGGAGGTGGCCTCGGCCGGGAAGCCCTGTTCCGCCAGATAGAGCTTCAGGGGTTCGCGCAGGGCCGGGTCATCATCAACGATGACCACGATCTCGCCCTCCTGGAGCAGCCGCTCAGGGGGGAAGTCGATATGAGTCCGGAAATCGGAAAGAGCCATGGGCATGGGCGAACGCCTGAGTCAGTGTCCTTCTCCAAGACGGGAGCCTGGTGCAGGACAGGGGAAATTCGATGCCATTTTATTTATTGTATATCCCTTTGCCGCTTCTCTCAACGCAAAAAAGGCAATCGCACTCCGCGGGAAGTGCGATTGCCCAAAACAGAGGATCCAGCCTGGGGCCTGGGAGCTTACATCTCGACGATGAACTTATTGGTATCCTCGTTCCAGGTGACGATGATGTACCAGGCGATCATGGCCAGGGCCACCAGGGCCAGGGTGCCGCCGTAACCGAGGAAGGTGTCCGGCAAAAAGACAAACGAGCCCAGCTTGCCACCGTTGGTGATCCCTTCCTCCTGGAAGCTCGACACCCCCTCCACCTGGTGCAGATCGATCCAGCCGCTCAGCAGGGCGTTGCTGACCCCGAAAAAGGGCACCGCAATCCACAGCTTGATCTGGCCTTCACCCACCCGCCAGAGAGAACCGGAGCCGCAGCCGCCGGCCAGCATGGCGCCGAAGCCGAAGATCAGCCCGCCCACCACGCCGCCCCAGCCAAAGGTGCCGCGCACATAGTGCACCGGCTCCCGCAGGCCGACACCCTTAATCACTGCCACGCCCACCGCTACTATAAAAATACTCAAGGCCACGCTTTTGGCCAGGGTACAGTCGCCGGTCATGTGCGGCTCGCGGAAGGCCTGCACCATGCACCAACGGCCGCGCTGCATGGCATAACCCAGCCCGGCGGCGATCAGCAGCATGCCTCCCAGGCCGCCGGCAATGGCCAGGGGTTTTTCATCCTCCAGGGCGCTCACATAATCCGCCACATGGATCACGGAATCGCCGTAGGCATAAACGCCCCAGATGAGGCCCGCCACGGCCGCGATGCCCATGAGGGTTTTCAGGCCGTTCGGGAAATCAATGGTCTTGGCACCGCCCGACCCCCAGGAGATATTCTCCATCTCCCAATAGATGTACTTGAGACCGAAGATGACGCCGATCACCAGGCCAAGCCACATGGCAAAGCCATTGCCGGCCAGACAGCCGATGGCGTTGTACATGCCGCCGACATTGCAGCCGCCGGCCAGGGCCGCGCCGACGCCCATGAAGATACCGGCCGCCGCGCCCTTGAGCATCTCCAGAAGCGGCGGGATGCGGATGGCAAAGTCATTGCCCAGGCAGGCGGAGATAAAGGCGCCGCCCACAAAGCCCAGGCCGATGACCGAGCCGGTGTCGAGCAAGGCGCTCTTGGGCGCGGCGCCCTGCCACAGCCCGATCGTATCCCACAGACCAGACCAGTAGATGAGCCACTGGCCCCAGTTGCGCACCGCGCCCACCGCGCCCCAGGGCCGCGCCCAGGCCAGAATCAGGACACTCAGGAAGGCCACGATCATGCCGGTGGTCATGGCGTTCCATTCGGTCCGGCAAAGCTTCTTGAACAACTCGTTGCTTTTTTGCAGCAAAACGCTCTTTTCTTCACTCATCGATTCATCCCCTCCTGGTTTGCGCAAGTTCCGATACCGGTGACGGGCCGCCCGCCTCATCCCACCGGCGGCCCGGATTTTCTTGAATTCAGTAAGAATCGTACTCCTTTACCCGCGCGCCGGACTTTTGTCAAGGCGTCAGGGCAGCGGGCGGCGGATGGCCTGGCTGGAAGCCCCGCCGGAAGCTCTTCTTTTAACGGGGAAAACCCACGCAGCCAGCCGGCCCGGGCCGCTATTTTGACCTTGACAGGCGACTTGTTTCCTGTTACTGAAATTGCTCTATTCCAAGGTCGGATTCTGCTGTTGCGCCCCGACGGCCAATAACAGCAAGCATGGCACCCACGTTTTTTCCGGTTTACGGACCGTAACCAACATTCGAATGAGGAGGAACAACCTATGAGCGACGTCAAAACTGCCCCAGACGGCATCAAAGCGACCAAGACCCTGGATGCAAAAGGTCTGAGCTGCCCCATGCCCCTGCTGCGCACCAAGAAGGAAATGGACAAGATCAACTCCGGCGAGATCCTCGAGATCCTCGGCACTGATCCCGGCTCCCGCAACGACCTGCCCGGCTGGTGCGCCCGTTCCGGCCACGATTACCTCGGCGAGAAAGAGGATGCCGGTTTCATCCGCTTTTACATTCAGAAGAAGTAGCCCAGCGAAACAACGATCACTCGGCGCATCCCGGCAGCTAAGCACGGGATGCGCCCATCCATTTTAATATGGGAGGAAACCATGGCTAAAAGTTTAGGCATTTTCGTCACCTCACCCCAGAACATGCGGCATGTCATGGGGGTCGTTACGGCCGCCAAGGCCAAGGGCTCCAAGGTCAAGGTCTTTTTCACCTGGCTCGGCGTCCATCTCACCAAGTGCAAGCAGTTCCCCGACCTCTGCGCCCTGGCCGACGACGTCGCCATCTGCGTGGACAGCTACAAGAAGGCCGGCTACGACCCGGCCGACGTGCCGCCGGGCCTTGATCCCAAAAAGATGGCCACCCAGGCCCAGCACGGCGATGTCATCGAAGCCTACGACTGCTACATGACCCTGTAAGGAGACGAATGCCATGTCAAAGAAAGTTAGTTTTATGCTTGTCAACAGCATGTACAGCCTGGACGGCATCCGCTCCGCTCTGGGTCTGGCTGTGGAGAACATGTACGCCTACGCCAACATCATGTACAACGAGATCCCCGACATGTCCGACTATCACAAGGAGAACATCGACTGGATCCGGGATATGGAGGGTGAAGTCTTCTCGACGGTGCCTGCCAACTGCGAAAAATTCGGCCTGACCCCCATCACCCTTGAGGAGCTCGGCCAGCAACTGCGGGATATGGACATCATCATCCCCTACGGCATCATGCGGCCCCTCGAAACCAACGACAACTTCAACTAAGCGACATTGTTAAATAGGAGGACGTACCATGAAAATTCTGCATGTCTATCGTTCCGCGCCCACCGACGATGTCAACAAGTTGGTGGCCATCGTTTCCGAAGGCCGTGAGACCGAAAGCTTTGACCTGAACGTCGCGAGCCCGGACTACGACAAGCTGGTGGACCAGGTCTTTGCCGCCGACCAGACTATCTGCTGG
>DYDL01000210.1 GCA_020717925.1 Desulfocapsa sp. | reverse complement strand
TGCGCGAGGAATTCCCTGGGCGAGTGAAAGTCCGGGTCCAGGATGAGAAAGAGGTCTAGCTTCTCCCCGCCGTCATCCAGTCGGCGGATCAGTTGTCGGCAGAGGGTGGTCTTGCCGGTGCCTACCTCACCCAGCACCACATTGAGCCCCTGGCGCAGGCGGATGGCCAGCTCCAGGCTCTGCAAGCAGGCCGTATGCTGCCGGGAATCAAAAAAGAACTCCGGATCCGGTGAGTTGGAAAAGGGTTCGCGGTTGAGGTGCAGCAGGGAGAAGTATTCCATGAACGCACCGTTGGTATAGGTAGCAATTAGTATTGTTTCACCGACAACGACCCGCCACTGCCCAGGGTGAGAGAGAAATCGTCAAGGAACTGCTTGTCCATGTCCGAAGCGGGGGCGACATCGGGGTAGAAGGCATGGAGCCCGATCTCCGTGGGCCTAGGGTTAATGGTGTCGGCGAAATTTTCCGAGGTTAGGTCCGTGTCCTCCACCGGGCTGGCGGACCCTGAGATGGGATCCCATGCGACCAGGATAAACTTGGTATAGTCCCAAGCCATGGTGTTGCGCGGGTATACCGAGGTGCCTTGAATAAAGGCGGTGATCAGATTCTTCCGGTCGTAAAAACCATCGCCATTGATATCCACCTTCTGGCCAAAGGCGTCCAGCACGTATTGCTCTTCAAGCTTGACCACCAGGGTGGACCAGTCGTTCAGCGCGACGCCGTTCAGGATGTTGTCCGTTCCCAAGGCCTCGTGGTAGCGCAGCACGGAGTAAACACCTCCGATATTTTTCCACAGCACCACATAGAGGGTGTTGGTATTGGGAAGCTTGCTGCAAAAGACACTGCTGGGCAAGGCCTTGGAACAGTCGTCTTTTTTGACAAAGCTGAGTCCGTACCTGGAGTTGGTGGGGGTGGTCCGGTCGCGGAAGGAGAGCCCAATCATATATTCCGAGATATCTTCAATCTTTATTTTCACCTGAAGTTGATAACTCAAAAGTCCGTCGTTGGCTGTCCAGAAGTTGGCGAGATTGGGCAGGCTGGCACTGCCATTCCAGGCGAGCTTCAGGGCCACATTCGTGCCGGCTACATTCAAGGCGGGCGCGTTATCGGACGCAATGTTGTTAACCACCGCGGTTTTGGCGGGATCATATCCGTTCCAGTTACTCGATAGGTCGGCGCCGTTGTTGAAAGGGATGTCTGTGGTGACAGGGCCGGTGATGGTGTAGGTAATGGCGCGGGTAGCGTTCAATGCCTGGGATCCCTGGTTGAGAATGCCTGTGGACACCAGGGTGTAGATCGGCGCCGCGTAGGTCAGGGTGAGTTGGAAGGAATCGTTGTTGGCCAGGGTAAAGGTACCGTTCAATTGGGTGAGAAGGGTGGCGGAGTCGTTGATGTTTTTCTTGATAATGGGCATAGCATAGCGGCCGCCGGCCTCGGCCAGGTAATAAGCGCGGAAGTTATCCATGGCCCCGAATTGATTCATGGTTGAGGTGGAGAACATGGTGAGCATGGCGGCACCCAGGCCAGCCACGATCACCATGGCGAAGATGATCGCCACCAGCACCGAGCCGCGTTGAACGCCGGAGCAGGGGGGCATTGTTTGTGTGAGTTCGCGGCGCATAATCAATTATCCCTGAGCGCCACCCGGCTGACGAGCGGGGGAAGGATGCTTCCGCCGCTCGTCAGTGTCAGGCTGATCTCGATTATCCGGGTGGATGTGGACCAGGGCGAGGACGCGCCGTTGTAGGTATTATAATAGGTCAGGCTGAAGACGTTCACCTGGTCGATCAGCACCTGACTGTCGAGCAGAACTTGACTGCCGGAAACAGAAAGATTGACGTCATGGTTCTCGGTGCCGCCGCCGCGCTGGGCCGTGTAGGCAAGGTGCGTGGAGGTGGCGGTGCCCGCGCTGACGATGGTCTGGAATTCCTTGACTAGCCGCATCATCGCCAACTGGCCCTTGGCCGCCGTGGCCTGGCTTGCCCTGGCAAAAACAAAATTTTGGGCAAATTCGCCAATGCCCATGACAGCCATGGTGGAGAGTATTCCCAACAACGCGAGGACCGCGATCACCTCAATCAAAGAAAAGCCGGAACTGTTGCCGATTATCCTATTTTTGTAGCGGTTCATGGCAGATCACAGGTGAAGAAGGTGGTGAAGAAGGGGCCGGTGCCCACGCCCTGGATGGTGACTTTCAGAATATTCTGGTTGCCGCCTGCCCCGGTTTCAATGCCGGCGCCATCAAACTGGATAAATTGGTTGGTGAGGACTTGGTAGGTGCCGTAGGCGTTCGTTTTTGTGCCGGGGCCCGCCGCGCCGATGGCCGTTTGCAGGGCGACGAGATTCAGGGTGCCGGCATCGTACTGGGCTTTGTAGTCGGCATTCATGTTTTCCATGGCCCGGAAAACCGTAAGGGTGGTGCGCAGTTGGGCAAGCGGGGAAGCGCTTCGGGTAAAGGCCGTGCCGAGGTAAGATACAATGAGGGACATGAAAATGGACGCCACTAGGAGGCTTACAATCACCTCAATCAGGGTGAAGCCTTCATCATGTTTGGCATCGGCGCGTTTCATGGGATAAATCCCGTGATCTGGGAAACGGTAAAGGCCTGCGAGGCGGTTCCGGCGGTGACGGTCACGGTGATGGTGGCCGCGCCAGGGCTGCCCCATTGATCAAAGGTGATGGGGTTTACGGTGGCGCTCGCCGTGCTGCCCGTGGGCATGGCATGGGTGGAGGTGTCTTCGCCTGGGAAAGGAGTGGCGCTGGCCGCGCCATTTTGCTGCAAGGTGTATGTGTTGCCGGCCAGGAGGATGCCCCAGGTGGTGTTGCTGTTCATGGCCTTCATCTGGGCATAACGCAGATGGCCCCTTATGCCCTCCATTTCGCCCAGGGCGTCGGCGCCGGTGTCTATGTTCTTGCTGACCACCACGGCGGCCAAGATGCCCAGGAGCACCAAGACGGAGATAATTTCAATCAGGGTGAAACCCCGGTCGTTGGCGGTGCGGCAAGCCATAGGCGGTCGTTCGGGGAAGAACCGATGGGACATATACGTCTTATACGACACTATATGACATATAGCTAAAAAGCCCCACGCCAGGCAGCGAGGGGCTTTTGAAGGTTGCAAATATCCCTCAAGTTCTATCACGGTATTGGGACGTTGAGACTAGCTACCGGAACAGTAGCCACTGGTGTTCCGGCAATGCCGGTGGCGGTTACGGTAATTGACGGCCTCCCGCTAACAAGGGGGCCGCCGGCAAAGGTGAGTGAGAAGGATGAGCCGGCGGGAGCCCATGGCGTTGTCAGGTTATTCGGAGCTGCCAAGCCGGTCAGGTTGGCCAGAGTGGTTGGGGCGGCTCCAGTGGTCAAGAGGAAAAAAGCGGCGGCTTGATGCACCTGGGACGCGCCTTCGGACAGGGCCGCGGCACGCGCATTGAGGCGGGACTGTGTTTGCAGGTCAAAGAATTTAGGCATCGCCACAGCCGCGAGAATGCCTAGCAGCACCAGAACCGAAATGATTTCGATGAGCGTAAAACCTTTTTGTGAGCGCAACAGATATTTTCTTTCCACAGCCAACCTCCCTTTTGTTACCCCCCGCCCCATTCGAGGGTTTTGTTTTATCCACCGTTCAACTTCAACGAAGCAATCTTTAATAAATGAAATTTACCTGGAATTGTTGGATATTGCCACATTATTTCACCATTTTGGTCAGATCCCACATGGGCAGGAAGATGGCCATGGCGAAAAAACCCACCACCACGGTAAGGGACACAATCAGGATGGGGCCGATGGCCTCGGACAATCCCTTGGTAGCGTACTCTACCTCCTCGTCATAGTGCAGGGCGATCTGGTGTAGCATCTCCTCAAGGGAACCGGACTCCTCACCCACGGCCACCATGTTGACCACCATGGGCGGGAAAAAGCGGGTCTCACGCAGGGGGGCGGCAATACCGTGGCCCTCCTCCATCTGGGCCGCGAGGCGGTCGAATTCGCCGGCAATGGCGCGGTTGCCGATGACCTCGGAGATGATCTTTATGGAGCTCAAGATTGGCACGCCGCTGGCTGTGAGGATGGAGAGGATGCTGGCAAATCGGGCCATGATCGATTTAGTGAACAGGGGGCCAACGATGGGCAGGCGCAGCAGGGTCAGGTCGCGCAGATAGCTGCCGCGCACGGTGCGGAAGTATAACTTAAGCCCGAAAAAAACTGCGGCCGCGCCGGCAAGCAGCAGATACCAGTACTGCTTGAGCATGGTATACATCCACAGGCAGATGCGGGTGGGTATGGGCAGGGTAAGCCCGGCGCTCTGGAATACGCTCACAAACTTTGGGATGACAAAGGTGAGCAGGACGAAAAAGGCAATACACAAGGCGAAAATCACCATTTTCGGGTAGCGCAGGGCCGCCTTGATCTCCTCCCGCAGCCGGTATTCGTGCTCGGTGATGTAGATGATGCGTTCCATAATATCGGGCAGGGTGCCGCTCAACTCACCGGCCTTGATCAGGCTGCAATAGAGTTCCGGAAAGACCCGCGGGTGTTTCTGAAAGGCGTCGCTCAGGGTGCTGCCTTCCCGGATGTCGCCTCCCATGGTTTTCAAGGTCTGCACCAGGGCCGGGTTGGTGCTCTGGGCCTGAAGGATGTCGAGCACCTGGGTGATGGAGATGCCGGCGTTGATCATGGTGCGCAACTGTTTGGTGAACAGCAGCAACTCCGGGATGGCTACCTTGGCGCCAAGGGTGAAAAGAGAGCGGTCAGGCCCGGTGGCGGTCGCCTCCTTAACAAGCTTGGGGATTATGCCCTGGCTGAGCAACAGGTTCTGTGCCGCCTCCTTGGAGACGCTCTCGATGCCGCC
>DYDL01000209.1 GCA_020717925.1 Desulfocapsa sp. | reverse complement strand
TTGGTTACTGCATGGTATCCAAACGCTTCTTGGCACGGGCCGCCTCGTCGCTCTTGGGGAACTCGTCCAGCAATTTATAGTAGACCATCTTCGCCGTGCCAACGTCGTTCAGCTTCTCAAAGGCCTGCCCCTGCTTCAACAGGGCAGCCGGCGCCTTGGCGGAACCATGGGACTCGTCAATGACCCGTTGATATTCCAGGATGGACAGCTCGAACTCGTTACGGTTGAACAGACTTTCACCGAGGAAATAGCGGGCCTCGGCGGCATGATCGCCCTTGGGGCTAGTTTCCAGATATTTGGCGAAAAGTTCATGGGCCTCTTTGAATTTCTTGGCCTGAAACTGGGCCAGAGCCTTGTCGTACACCCCTCCCCCCCCACCCGCTCCCTGCTGCTTCTGCGTCGCTTCCTGTTTTGGTTTAGCAGGCGTCTCCTGTCCCGACGACTCGGTGTTTTTGACCTTTTTCTTCGTTGCCGCGGGCTCGATGCTCTTGGCTTCGCCCTTCTTGGCCGCCGCCGCCTTTTCCTTGGCCTTGGCCGCCGCCTGTTCCGCGGCCTTGGCCTCTCTCATCACCCGTTCCGTTTCCTCACGCAATCGGGCGGCCTTGACCTCCTCGACCTCGGTGGCGGTCTGCCCGACCTGCTGGCTGAGCGCCGTCATCTTACCGGAAATCTCCCCAACCGTGCCGGCCAACTGCGCCTTCAAACCCTTATTTTCCTCCAGGAGCATCTGATAGGTTCTGCTGCTTTCGTCCAGTTTCCCGTGCGTCTGCATCATGCCGCTTTTCAGTCCATCGATAAGCAGCCCCTGCTGGGCAAGAAGTTTATGTGAGCGCTCCAGCGCATTCTGGCTGGTCTTAAGCTCCTCTTCAGTCTTCACCAGACGGTTGTCCATATTGCGCACCCGCAGGTCAAGAGACTGAAAGTCCTTCTGCATGGCGCACTGAACCAGGAAAGGCGATCCAATCAGCAGCAATGACAACACCACCCATTTCTTCAACATAACGGCAACCTCTTTCTTAATGGAACTCAACTGGACCTGGATCGTTCAATATTATCGAATGACAATATAAAACATCGATCTTTACTTCTGCAACCGTGGCGACCACTGGGGAAAGGTCTGCCGACCGGAAAATTTGAACAGAGGCCGCAGACCTGTACCGTTATAAAATACCGCGCAGACCTGCACCGCATCCCCCCTTTTCCTAGTAAAAACAACCTGCCGACCATCCGGCGCCCAGCTAGGCGACTCGTGATCACCCCATGAATCGGTCAACCGCTTGATCTGATTGCCGTCCACCGAAATGGTAAAGATGTGATTACTGCCACTGTCACGGCCGCAATAGACGATCAAATCCCCCTTGGGAGACCAGGTGGGCGAGGTGTTGTAGTTCCCCTGATAGGTAAGCCTCCGCACCGCGCGGCTGGCAACATCCATGATATAGACCTGTGGATCACCGGTACGGTCCGAGACAAAACAGATTTGTTTGCCATCCGGCGACCAGCTTGGGGAGACGTTGATGCCTGCATCCTTGGTGAGCCGAGCCTGAATCTGGCCATTAAGGTCCATGAGAAAAAGATCCGGATTACCGTCAACGCTAAGGGTAAGGGCCAGCATCTTGCCATCCGGCGACCAGCCCGGGGCCATGTTCAATCCCTTGCGCCGCGACACGGGCTTGGTGGTTCTGTTCTGGGAAAGGTCGGTAATATAGAGATCCGGGCTACCCCGATGATATGAGGTGTAAGCCAACCGCGAGCCGTCTGGGGAAAACCGCGGGGAAACGGCGATACTGCCGTGTGAGGTAACCTGCCGCAACTCGTCACCCAGGACATCGGCAAGATATATCTCTTTGTGTCCCGTGGTGTCCGAGGTAAAGGCAATCTGCGACAGGCTGACGCCCTGCTCGCCGCTCAGTTCCAGAATTACTTCATCGCAGAACTTAAGCAGCATGAACCGTCTTTTTTCCCAGGTTCCGCGATAACGGCGTCCCATGAGCATCTTGCCACTCTGCACCTCGACCAGTTTCAGGTCTACCTCCATGCCGTTGGCACTCCTTGAGTACTGCCCCTTGACTACAAAATCAGCTCCAATACTGGCCCAATCGGCCTGCATGCCGCCACCATATTTCTCAGACGGAATAACGCCGATAAAACCATGAAAATCCAGGGCTCTTCCCAAGAGATCAGCCATCTTTTTGCCGGATTCCAAAAGAACGCCTGGCTGTGCCTCTTCTTCCAGATATGGAATCGCTATTGGCACCTTCCGCGTCTGGGCCGAGGTGATATCGATATAAACCCGGGCGTTGGCAGTAAGTGGCCAGAAACAAGCCAAGGAAAAAACGCAGGCCAGTAACAAACGGTTTATAGAGTGTTTCATAATAGAATATGCATTACGTCGTTATTGATAAATGACAGAATGACAGCCTCTTCATAACAACCCGGCAGGATAAAATTTCGGGCAAATCTCAAGTTCGGTTTCCTGTATTTCTTCTGGAAAAGGAGGCAGAGGCGAAGCATCGTGGATCGCCTTCATGACAAATTGATCAAAGTAGGCATTAGCGCTTTTTTTCTCAACCACGATATCAATGACCTTGCCGTCCCGTTGCACCTTCAGACAGACGATGGCCTCCAGGTTTGCCTGCCAACTCTGCAAATCAGGCAGGATCCAGTTTTCCTGGATACGTACGGCCACCGCGGCATAATACGCTTTGTTCGCATCGCCACCGCCACCACCCGAGCCGCCTTTCTGGCCCCCGACAATGCCGCCCTTCTGGCCACCGACTACCCCGCCCTTCTGACCCCCTGCAACCCCGCCCTCAATCCCTTCCTGACTGGCATCCTTGGTAGCCGCGGCGCCCCGTTTATATCGGCTGCGAAGGGCCGCGACCGCCTTGTCAGCCGCCTCCTTGGCCCTGTCCGCCTTCTCCTTGGCGTCTTTTTCCAACCGCTCGGCTTCTTTCTGGGTCTCTAGTTCCTTCTTTTTCTCTGCCTCTTCGGCTTTCTGGTCCGCCCGCGTCTTTTTAAGGAGACTCTCCATTTTCTTTTTCAGATAGGCATCAGGATCGATCTTTTTCTTTTTCTCCTTTTCCGGCTCAATTTCCTTGGGTTTCAAGGAAACGGGAGGCTTAGCGTCTTTGACAGGTTCGGTCCGCGGCGGTTCAGCAGACGTCGGTTCAGGCTGCTCCGTTTTAGACGGCTCGGCTTGCGGTGCCGTCTCCGTCGGCCCGGCAGCCGCCGGGGGCGGTGGGGGTGGAGGCGGCGCTGGCATGGACGCCTCCCCAACATTGAGCAAGGTGACAGTATACACCTCTGGCGTGATTCTGCTCGGTTTGAAAAAATACTGGCCCATGAACAGAACCGCCGGCATGACAATGTGAAAAACCAAACTCAGTACCAGAGGTGTAAACCACAGGGATCCGCCTGGTTTATGGGGCAACGACGATCGCATCAAAGGGGAACCGTTTCCGGAAGTATTACGGTTAACGTGTCGAAATCGACTCTTTTAACCCCCACGGCAGACAAACAATAAACACCTGACACCATTGGGATGCGATTCCAACTAAAAAAATTCAAGGCCGGCTTCAGGGCCGCTCTTCCCTGGGGCGGGTAACCATCCCCAGTTTGTCAAACCCCACATCCTTGATATCGGCCATCACCTCCACCACGATGCCATAGTTAACCTTCCGGTCTGCCTCAAGAAAAATCGGTTTTTCACGGTCGCTGGGATCCCGCTTCGCCAACTCGCCTTTCAGCAAAGCCTGGTTGGTCTTGACCTTATCAAGAAATATCTCGCCTTGCGCATTGATGGAGATAACAATGGGCTTGACCTCCTGAGGCAAAGCCTTGGTAGTCGTCTCCGGCAGGTTAACATCCACTCCCTGGGTCATCATCGGGGCAGTGACCATGAAGATGATCAACAGCACCAGCATGACGTCCACCAAGGGTGTGACGTTGATATCGGCGATGGGGCGCCGCCCCCCTCTTTCCTGCATGGGACCCATGTACGCCTGTCCTTTGGCAATAAGATGAACTTGCTACGAGCCCATCATTGTATTAGCGCGAAAATCGCGAGCAGCCCATTGAAAAATAGCCAAAAACTCTCATGGTTTCCTGGTAATCAAATCTCTCTCCACCAGGTTCAGGAAATCAGAGGAAAAATTCTGCATGGCACCCTCCAGTTCCGTCAACTGGTTGGAAAAGTAATTATAAAAAATCACCGCCGGAATGGCCACGGCCAACCCGGCCGCCGTCGCCACCAGAGCCTCGGAGATACCTGGCGCCACAACGGCAAGCGAGGCGGAGCCCCGCTGCCCGATCTCATGAAAAGAGGTCATGATGCCCCACACCGTGCCGAACAGGCCGATAAACGGGGTGGAACTGCCGGTGGTGGCAAGAAAGGCAAGTGTCCCACCAAGCCGGCTCAATTCCTGCTGCTGGGCCTTGCGCAGCACCCGCTTAAGGTTTTCCATGCTGGCCAACCTGGTTTCCACTGTCTCTTCCCCCCTGGACTGCGGCACCAGGGCGTGGTTGAGCTTTTGCAATTCCTTGTATCCCATTTCAAAAACAGCGGCCTCCGGGCTTTCCGATTCCTCTGTGGCGAACCTGTAGGCCTCGGCCAAATCCTTGCTGTGCCAGAAAGCCTCAAGGAAACGGTCGGTCTCCTTTATGCAGCGCCTGTAGAGAATGCCCTTGGAAAAAATAATGGTCCACGATACCATGGAGAACCCGACCAGCAGTAACATAACTGCCTTGACCATGGGCCCGGCACTCCAAAACATTGCAAAAACATTTATTCCCTGCACAGATTCGCACCTGAATTATGATTAGAAAAACCGATTAAAAAGCGCATCCCCCACCACGGCAGCCAGCCCGGTTTTTCAGGTGTGTCCCTGGTACCGAGTAGCGAACACAATAAAATCCCTTCAAGGCAGATTTGCAAGCCCAAATACAGGATTTCGGTCTGGCGT
>DYDL01000208.1 GCA_020717925.1 Desulfocapsa sp. | reverse complement strand
GGTGGTCGGGAATCTGCGCGCCAGGCTGGCCGGGGATGAAAAGCGGCTGGTCCGCCGGGCGGCGAGGCCATCCAAGGTTGGCCGGTCGAAGCTGCTCAACTCAGCTTTATAGTTTTGCAAGAGGCTCTAGATTGAGTCTTTTCGCTGACCGCTGACCGCTGTCAGCTTATCGTGCCACCACAAAGGCGCCAGGGAAGCCCGTCTTGGCGAAGACCTTTTCTTGTTTCCGGGCCTCCTGCAGATCAGCGCCGACCCGGACCTGGACTCGGTAGAAGCGGCCAACCGGGCTGTCGTAAGGCTGGATCACCACATTTTTGCCTTGCTCGAACATCTGGCGTAGTAATACCTCGGCCTTGGCCTGGTCGGAGCATTCGGCGATCTGGACAAAGAATTCACCCTTGTCCAAGGCCTCGTGGGGCAGGAAGCACTTGGTCTTGACGTCCTCCTTGCGGCAGGGCACTGCCTCGCCCAGGGCGGTGAGCCGGACCTTGGCCGTGCCCTTGCCATAGAGACCCAATTGTTTGGCGCAGGCCACCGAAAGGTCGATGACCCGGCCCTGCACAAAGGGGCCGCGATCATTGACCCGGACCACGAGCTCCCGGCCATTTTCCAGGTTGTGCACCAGCAGTTGGGTGTTCATGGGCAGGGTCTTGTGGGCCGCGGTAAGGGTGAACATGTCGTAGGTCTCGCCGTTGGAGGTCTTGCGGCCGTGAAAAGGTTCGCCATACCAGGAGGCGAGGCCGGTCTCCTTGAACCCCTCGGCGCTGGGCAGGGGGTAATAGGTCTTGCCGTCGATGGTGTATGGCCGCTGCGTTGCCGGCACCACTGTCTTGGTCGGGGGCGGCGCGGGTTTTTTCTCCCTGCCGACCAGTACGCCGCAGCCGGTGAGGGATGCGAGCCAGGCGAGGAGGAGCAGGGTGGCGAAGGCGCGCGGCATGGACATGGCAGCAGTCGGCCTCGGGTTCAGGGTTTTAGGGGGGCGGCTGGCGGCAGGTTTGGCGTCAGCCGTTGCAGGAAGAACAGCCCGGCCCGACCCACCGTATGCGGGGTATACGGCCGCAAGCCGTGGCCGGCGGCCGTGGACCGGACATCGTCGGCAATCACCTCGCCCTCCTCGTCGACATGAGAGAGGTCGAGGTCGAGCAGGGGTCTGAATATCCGTAACCGGCCGTGGGCGTCCTTGCCGACCAGGGGATATTCCCAGCGCCGCTGCCCATAGCCCTTCAGCCAGATGCCAGGTCGCATGGCGCCGGTGATCCCGTCGGCCATGACCGGCGTCACGTTGTTGTTTGCAAGGCCTTTGGTTAGCAAGTTTTCCACTGCCGAGCTGCCCTGTACGGTGAGATATTCCCAGGGCGTGTAGTCAGTGCTCTCCTGCCGCAGCAAGTGGGTGGCCTGGTCCTGAAACGACCACTGGGCGTGGCAGACCAGGCAGTCGGTGGTGGCGCCATGGCGGGCGTGGGCCGGATCAGTGGCCAAGGGGGACTCCATCTCCCGGCCGCTAAGTTTGGCAGTGATAAATATCCGGTTGTCGCGGACCGCCAGGTTGGCGAGGCTGGCGGCGCGGGCCTGCACAAGGTTATGGCAGGTAGCACAACCGGGGCCGACACCGTTGCCCATAAGCTGGCTCCCGGGGTGGCAGTCGATGCAGGCCAGGCCGGCACTGTAATGGAGGTCCGGGGCCAACTGGTGGAATTCCACGCCATAAGGCCGGGGGTGCTGGTCGTCGGTGCGGAAGGGGGTGCGGTATTCAGCGTTGAAGTCCTGTTCAAAGCGGCCGTAATAGTCACCCCCTACCCGGTTGCCGTAATGGCAGTGCAGGCACTGGCGGTCATCAGGAAGGCGCATCAAGGCATGGGAGCTCAGCTTGCCGGCCGTAAAGTTGAGGTGGCAGGCGGCGCAGCCCGTGCCATGGCGGGTTTCTGGATAGTCGTCTCCCGGCGCGTAAGGGTGGCAGCGCAAGCAGCGGCGACGCAGGAGGTCGTCAACCAGGGCGAGCGGCTCAGAGTTGCCAGCAACCAGCGGCACGGCGGTGAGCCCGGTCAGTTCTTCCTGGGCGCCAAAGGCGTGGCGGACCAAATTGATCTTTTTTTTCAGGGTAAAGTGCAGGGAGGCGGCCACCTTGGCCACGGTTTCAGCGTGACAAGGGATGCAGACCTGGCCCATGGTGTCGGGATGGGCCGGCCGCGGCAGCAGCCCGTGGTGGGCCATGTCCTTGGCCGTTGCCTTGCTGTCGCCACCATGACAGGCGGTGCATGGCATGGCATGGCTGGGGTCCAGGAGATCGGCATGACAGCCTTGGCAGCCGGCCAGGAGAGCGGGCGGGGATTGCGGGGATGGTTCAGGCCGGTTGCCGCAACTTGATGTCATGGCAAGCAGTGACAGCGTGGGCACGAGGCAAAGGAGTAAAGTCAGCGCGCCTTTCATCGGCAATATGTTACCATATATGGCTTGGGAATCGCACCGGGAAAAATCCGAAAAAATTTGCATATTTTTCCATGGTAATGGCTGGTGGGTTGCTTTATAGTACACGCCCATGACAGTTCAAAAAGCGAGCAAGCGAACCAAGTTCATTTTCATCACCGGTGGCGTTCTCTCCTCTCTCGGCAAGGGGTTGGCCGCCGCCTCCATCGGCGCCCTGCTAGAATCCCGGGGGCTGACCATCACCTTCCAGAAGCTGGACCCGTATATCAACGTGGACCCGGGGACCATGAATCCCTTTCAGCATGGGGAGGTCTATGTCACCGACGACGGGGCCGAGACCGACCTGGACCTGGGTCATTACGAACGCTACACCTCGGTGGCCACCGGCCAGCGCAACAACTACACGTCGGGCCGCATCTACTATTCGGTGATCACCAAGGAACGGCAGGGTGAATACCTGGGCGGCACGGTGCAGGTCATCCCGCACATCACCGACGAGATCAAGCGAGCCATACACCAGTTCGACGGCGAGGTGGACATTGCCATCATCGAGATCGGCGGTACCATCGGCGACATCGAGAGTCTGCCCTTTCTCGAGGCCATCCGCCAGTTCCGCTCCGACGTGGGCCGCGACCATTCGCTCTTTATCCATGTCACCTGGGTACCCTACATCAAGACCGCGGGCGAGTTCAAGACCAAGCCTACTCAGCACAGCGTCAAGGAACTGCGGGCCATTGGCATCCAGCCCGACATCCTGCTCTGCCGGACGGAGCGACCCCTGGCCCGGGAACTGAAGGAGAAGATCTCCTTGTTCTGCAACGTTTCCACCGACGCGGTGATCACGGCCCAGGACGTGCATTCCATCTACGAGGTGCCCCTCTGTTTCCATAAGGAGGGGTTGGATGATAAACTCCTGGAACTCTTGAATATTTGGACCGGCACCCCGCACCTCGAGGCGTGGCAGGAGTTGGTGCGGCAGATCCAGCATCCCAAGGCCAAGGTGCTTATCGCCGTCATCGGCAAGTATGTGGATCTCAAGGAGTCATATAAGAGCCTGCACGAGGCCTTGGTGCACGGCGGCATAGGCAACAGCGCCACCGTGGAGTTGCGCTACGTCAGCGCCGAGGATCTGGAGGCCAAGGATGCCGCCGAACTGCTGGACGGCTGCCAGGGTATTCTGGTGCCCGGCGGCTTTGGCAAGCGCGGCGTGGAGGGCAAGATCAAGGCCATTACCTTTGCCCGGCAGCGGAAGATTCCGTTCTTCGGCATCTGTCTTGGCATGCAGTTGGCGGTGATCGAATTCGCCCGCAACGTGGTCGGCCTGTCCGATGCCAACTCCACCGAGTTTGACCAGGCGACCAGCCAGCCGGTGATTTACTTCATCAAGGAGTGGTACGACTACCGGACCGACAAGATCCAGATCCGTGATGAGAACTCAAACATGGGGGGCACCCTGCGGCTGGGCGCCTACCCATGCGTGTTGCAGCCGGAGACTTTGGCCGCCCAGGCATATGTCGGCAAGGAGATTTTCGAGCGCCACCGGCATCGCTATGAGTTTAACAACGCCTTCCTGCATGAGCTGGTGGCCAAAGGGTTGGTGGTCAGCGGCACCTCGCCGGACAAGAGTCTGGTGGAAATCGTCGAACTCAACGACCATCCTTGGTTCCTGGGCTGCCAGTTTCATCCAGAATTCAAGTCCAAGCCCATGGCGCCGCATCCGCTCTTCCGGGCTTTCATTGAGGCTGCGCTCAACTATGGTAAATCCTGATCCCGTTCGCTAAAGGGGCATCATGGCAATCGTTGCAATTTCCGAGACAGTAAAGGTTGGCCCTGGCCAGCCTTTTTTATTTATCGCCGGCCCCTGTGTGCTGGAGTCCGAGGAACTGGCCTTTCAGGTGGCAGGTGCCATGAAACAGGTGGCGGATCGGCTCAAGGTCGGCTTTGTCTTCAAGGCCTCCTTTGATAAGGCTAACCGCACCTCCCTGGGGTCGTTCCGGGGACCAGGGATTGAAGAGGGGTTGGCCATCCTGGGGAGGATCAAGCAGGCGTTCGGGGTGCCGGTGGTTGCCGACGTGCATGAGGTCGCCCAGGTGGAGAGGGCGGCGGAGGTCCTGGACGTATTGCAGATCCCGGCCTTTCTTTGCCGGCAGACCGATTTGCTGGTGGCGGCGGCCCGGTCCGGCCGGGTGATCAATCTCAAGAAGGGACAGTTCCTGTCGCCCTGGGATATGGCGCACGCGGTGGCCAAGGTCAACGCCATTGCCCCGGATCGTTTGCTGCTCACCGAACGCGGCTCCTGCTTCGGCTATAACAACCTGGTGGTGGATATGCGGGCCTTGCCGGTGATGCGGGGGTTTGGCTGCCCGGTGCTCTACGATGCCACCCACAGCGTGCAGTTGCCAGGCGGAGCT
>DYDL01000207.1 GCA_020717925.1 Desulfocapsa sp. | reverse complement strand
AATTGATAATCTGCAACCATCCTATCCAGGCAACCAGTTACAGGCAACCATGATATTTAGCGTAACCGTTAAATGTCATGCGCCACTACAGCTTATCCTTAAATACCCATGCCTGGGCTTGCTTTTGGTCATGCTGCGCATTGGGCTGCGGCGAGTGCCTGCAAACCCGGGTGTAACGGCGCTTCATTGAGGATTTCGCGTTAGATGAAAACCAGGGAACCGCATCCAGGCCGAAGCAAGGCAGAGGCGCTGCGCCGCGCCCATGAGCTTGAAGTCCATCGGGTCGCGCTGGAGATGCAAAACGAGGAACTTGCCCGCGCCAAGCACGAGGCGAAAAAGGCGCTGGAAAACTACACCGACCTCTATGATTTTGCTCCGTCCGGCTACCTGACCCTTGACCGCGAGGGGTTTGTACGTGCCGCCAATCTCACCGTTGCCGGTCTCCTTGGCATCGAACGCTCCCGGCTGCTCGGTCTCCGCTTCGAATTGCTGATCGCCGAGAAAACCGGTCTTCCCTTCTCGGAATTTATCAAAAGGGTGTTTGCGCACCAGGGTAAAGAGTCCTGTGAGTTGAAGCTCAAGAGGGAGGGAAAGCCCGCCCTCTTTGCGCATATCGAGGCGGCTGCCTCGCGCTCGGGGCAGGAATGCCACATCGCGGTTATCGATATTGCCGAGCCCAAACGCATTGCCGAAGCATTGCATGCAGCGGAAACACAACTTGCCGCTTTCTATGCCAACGCCAACGTCATGCTTTTTTTTCTTGCCGTGGAACCCGGCAACAACTTCCGTTTCACCTCCATTAATCGCGCGTTTCTCGACACCACCGGGCTGGCCGAGAGCCAGGTGGTCGGCAGGTTGACAAAGGATGTAATCCCACAATCCTCTCATGATCTCGTCCTGTGCAAGTATCTGGAGGCCATCCGCGCCAAGCAGACCGTTAGATGGGAAGAGGCCACGGTTTACCCAACGGGCAAGAGATATGGGGACGTCGCCGTTATCCCGTTTTTCGATCAAGACGGCAACTGCTACCAGCTTATCGGCATCATGCACGATATCACCGCGCGCAAAGAGGCGGAGGAAGGGTTGCGCCAGGCCGAATATCAATGCACCGAGGCGCAGCGTATTGTTCATCTGGGCAGTTGGGAATGGGATGTTGTTGCCGACAAGGTAACCGGGTCCGAAGAATTCTACCGGATCTTCGGCTGTTATTTCTCTTCATACGCCGGGTTTCAGGAACTGCTTCATCCCGATGACCGCGACATGGTCAATAAAGCGGTCCAAGACACCCTTGCCCGGCAACTACCTTACAACATCAGCTATCGCATCGTGCATCAGGACGGAACTATCCGCATTATCCATGCGCAGGGAGAGGCTGTAACCGATAAAGTCGACCAGACGGTCTTGATACTCGGAACCGCGCAGGATATCACCGCGCGCAAACAGGCCGAGGAAAAATTGCAGAAGGCGCACACCGAGTTGGAAGCAAAGGTCTCTGAGCGGACGCGAGAACTGACCAGGGCGAATGAGGAGATAAAAGTGTTGCGGGACCGGCTCCAGGCCGAAAATATTTACCTGCAAAAGGAGATTGACCAAAGTTACAACTATGGCGAGATCATTGGGCGCAGCGCTGCCATATCGATGGTAATCCAGCAGTTCAGGCAGGTAGCGCCCTTGCAGGTGACCGTTCTTATCCTGGGCGAGACCGGTACCGGCAAGGGCGTGGTGGCACGCGCCATCCACACCACCAGTGCTCGCAAGGATCAGCCGATGATCACGGTCAACTGCACGGCACTGCCGGCCAACCTCATCGAGTCCGAACTCTTCGGGCGGGAAAGGGGGGCCTTCACCGGGTCCGATGCCAGGCAAATCGGGCGCTTCGAGCTGGCCGACGGCGGCACCATCTTTCTTGACGAAATCGGCGAGATGCCGCTGGAGTTGCAAGCCAAACTGCTTCGGGTCATTCAGGATGGCGAGTTCGAACGCTTGGGCAGCCCCCGTACCATAAAGGTCGATGTGCGGATCATCGCGGCCACCAACCGGAATCTGGAGCAAGAGATTCGCCGTGGCAGATTCCGGGAAGATCTCTTTTACCGGCTCAATATTTTCCCCATCATCCTCCCGCCACTCAGGCAGCGCGCGGAAGACATTCCGCTGCTCGTCAAGCATTTTGTTGCCAAATTCAACAATAAAAATCGCAAGAAAATAAAGACTATAGCGCCAGACACCCTGAAAACCCTGGAGAAATACCACTGGCCAGGCAACGTGCGGGAGCTGGAAAGTGTCTGTGAGCGGGCGGTGATCACCAGTCAGGGGAGCGTACTGCGTATATTGGACCGGCTAGAGCCCTGCCAGCATAAGGAGGAACGGGCAGGGGAAGAGGTCAAGGCGCTCGTCGACTTGGAACAAAATCACATCCTTCAGGTTCTTCAAAAAACCAACTGGCGCATCCAAGGGGAAAAGGGGGCGGCAAAACTACTTGGCATCAACCCCAGCACCCTGCGCTCCCGGATGAAAAAATACGGTATACTCCGACACCAAATGCATACGGATCTCCAGTCCGGAGAAACCAGCCAACCTTTATCCGCCAGGACACGAGCCACCCAGGTCAGGAGAAACCAATGAACATCTTTCTGGCCCGACAACCGATCTTTGACCACAATCTCCAGGTGATCGCCTACGAACTGCTCTTCCGCGACGGGGTTGACAACCTCTTCACCGCCAAGGACAAGCACCAGGCCACCTCCTACATCATGGCCGACAGCCTGCTCCATTTCGAGGTGGATAAACTCACCGACGGCAAGAAGGCCTTTATCAACACCACCCGCGAGGTACTAGTCGACGAGTGCGTCCTGCTCCTGCCCAGCCAGTACTATAGCGTGGAGGTCACCGAAAGCGTGCCGGCCGACCCCCAGGTTCTGGCCGCCTGCCGCAGGCTGCGGGAACACGGCTATGCTGTCATCCTGGACGACTTCGATTTCAGCCCGGATCGGCTGCCGCTCTTGGAGGTCGCCGACATGGTGAAGATCGACATCCTCCACACCCCAAAGGAGCGGCAGCGCCATTACCTGCAACATTATGGCGGCCGCGGCTTCACCTTCCTGGCCGAAAAGGTGGAAACCCAGGAGGACTTCGCCTATGCCCGCGACTTTGGCTACACCTTTTTCCAGGGCTATTTTTTCAGCAAACCAATGATCGTGGCCAAACAGGATGTGCCTGGCATCAAATTTTATTATCTGCGCATGTTGCAGGAGATCAACCGGCCCGACCTCGACCTGGGACAATTGGATGACATCATCCGCCGCGACGTTTCCCTGACCTTTAAGCTGCTCAAGTATATCAATTCCCCCTTTTTCGGCCTGCAGAGCGTTGTCACCTCCATCCAGCACGCCATGGTGGTGC
The DNA here is from genome assembly GCA_020717925.1 of Desulfocapsa sp. Classification (GTDB taxonomy): domain Bacteria; phylum Desulfobacterota; class Desulfobulbia; order Desulfobulbales; family CG2-30-60-27; genus CG2-30-60-27. Next base: position 1,568 of record DYDL01000207.1, on the reverse strand, counting down.
TGGGCGAGAAGGAACTCCGCAAGTGGGCCTGTCTCATCGCCATGGGCCGGCTGGGGGAAGACAAACCCGCGGAACTGGTGATGAACACCCTTATTCGCGCCAGATTTTGCGAGTCCCTGGCCCGCCTGGCCGGCATGCCGACCCGAGCCCAGGATCTTTTCCTCATGGGGATATTTTCCAACGTGCATGTCATTGTCGGCCGGCCCCTGGAGGAAATCCTGGAGGCCATCCCCATCGCCGAGGAGGTGAAGGCCGCCCTGTTCGGCCGGCACAACCGCTTCCGCGAGATCCTGGAACTGGTACTCGCCTACGAAAAGGGCAACTGGCCGCTGCTGACCGAACTTGTCATCCTCAACCACCTGCCCGAGGAGCAGATCCCCGTCCTTTACCTGCAGGCGGTAGAGTGGGCCGGCCAGAGCATCAGAAGCTGACATCCATCTCCGCCGGGAGGCTCTCCGCCTGCTTACGCACACCTTTGTACATATCTCCGGCATCGGCCGCCAGACCGAGGCGTGCTTCTGGGCGGCCGGGATCAACTCGCCGGCCGAGCTGCCAGGGGCCGCGCGCACGGATATCCCGCCTGCCAAACTCCGACTGGTGCGCGCCGAGCTGGAAACCGCCCAGCCCTTTGCCCAACGCGGGCCGGACTACTGGGCCGCCCGCCTGCCAGCCCGGGAACACTGGCGCCTCTTTCCCCATTTTCGGCAGACCACCGCCTTTCTCGACATCGAAACCACCGGCTACCAGGCCCATAACACCATCACCACCATCGCCCTCTTTGACGGAGTCACGGTCCATACCTTTGTGAGGGGGCATAACCTGGAGGACTTCGCGCGGCTGATCGCTGGCTTTGAGGTGATCGTCACTTATAACGGCAAGGGCTTTGACGTGCCAATTATCGAGATGGAACTGGGGCTCAAGCTGGACCAGGCCCACCTGGACCTACGGCCCCTGCTCGCCAACCTGGGGTTCAAGGGCGGCCTCAAGGGCTGCGAGAGGATGCTTGGTCTGGATCGGGGCGAACTGCGGGGGGTGGACGGCTGGCATGCCGTGCTGCTTTGGCGGGAATTCAGGCGCACCGGCGACCGGCAGGCCCTGCACACCCTGCTGGCCTACAACGTCGCCGACGCCATCAATCTCGAACCGCTCATGGTGGAGGTTTACAACCGCAACGTGGCGCAGACGCCCTTTGCCGACAGCCTGCGCCTACCGGCGCCGGTAACGGCCGCCAATCCCTTCCAGGCCGACCAGCGGTTGCTGGAAAAGATACGGAACCGGATCGCCTACCCTTAGGCCGGTTTGTGCACCGGATGAAAGGCGTCGGCGTCCGTGCTCTCGCCGCACTTGGGGCAGATGAGGTGGAGGTCGGTGTGCTTGCGCTGGTAAATCTCCCGCCCGCACTTGGGGCAGGCCAGTGCTTCACCCTTATGGACCAGATCCTGAGGCAGCAACTCCTGCAGACACTCCGGGCATGGCAATGATGGCATGATTTTTCCCCTTGTAAGGCTGTTAATCTTTTCAATAAGCACCTGCTCCATTACAGCACAGCCGGGTTGCTTCTGTCAAAT
>DYDL01000206.1 GCA_020717925.1 Desulfocapsa sp. | reverse complement strand
AACTGGTACGCCTGGCCGACGCCCGGGCCCAGGCCGTGGTCGCCGCCCTGAACGAGGCCAAGCCGATCCCAGCGGAACGCCTCGCAATCAAGACCTCGGCCGCCATGGAGCAGGACGGCGATGGTCCGGCCACCGTGGCGCTCAGCCTGGAGGCCGTTCAGTAGCAGGTCATTTTTTCCAGCAACATCCCTTGGCACCCAGGCCGAGTTATGCTAGTTTGCGGGACGCGGGTTGCGGCCGCAAAAGGCGCGACAAAAACAACTTCTGGTCATCCCCGATGATGTTACGGACGGAGGTTTGATGAAAAATATCCAACGACTTTTTCCCTTGCTGCTCTTGCTGGCAGTTCTGCTCGGCTGGTCCGTACCGGTCATGGCCGACACCCTGGCGGAGATCCAGCAACGCGGCTACCTGCTCTGGGGCTCGGACGCGGAAGGCGGTGCGCCCTATATCTTTCCCGACCCCAAGGATCCTTCGCGCTTCATCGGTTTCGAGGTCGATCTGGCCGACGAGCTTGCCCGCGGACTGGGGGTCACGGCCCGTCAGGCTCAGAACGCCTGGGACAGCCTGATCCCGGCCCTGCTGCGGGGCGACTCCGATATCGCCATGAACGGCATCGAGATCACCCCGCAACGCCAGCAGGAGGTGCTCTTCTCCAAGCCCTACTATCTGTACACGGAACAACTGGTGGTCGGTCAGAACGAGACCGCGATCAAGGGGGTGGACGACCTGGCGGGCAAGAAGGTCGGCACCCTCTCCGGCACCGTGGCCCAGGACATTCTCACCAAGATGACCGGGGTGGAGGTGAAGATCTACTCCAGCCAGGTCGCGCCCTATGAAGACCTGGCCATCGGCCGGCTGGATGCGGTACTCCTGGACCTGCCCATCGCCGCCTATTACGGCAAACCCAACCCCAAACTCAAATATGCCGGCCCGCCGGTGGGCGCGGGTTTTTATGGCATCGCCATCCGCCAGGGAGACGAACCCCTACAACAAAAAATCGATGCAATCCTTGCCAGACTGGCCGCTAGCGGCCGGTTGCGGGAAATCTACGAAAAATGGGACATGTGGAATGAGCAGCAGGTCAAGCTCTTTGAGGAGGCCGGGGGGGAGAAACCCGGCTTTGTCGACCTGGAGGCAAGCAAGCGAGCCCCGCTCCACACCTTCATTCCCAACCTGCTGAAGGGCGCCGGGGTCACGATCCTGATCTCGGTCATTTCCATGGCCCTGGCCGTATCCCTAGGCCTTATTCTCACCGTCATCAGGCTCTACGGCCGGCCGCCGCTTTCCAGCCTGGCCACGGCCTACATAGAACTGTATCGCGGCACACCGCTGTTGATCCAGCTCTATATCCTTTACTACGGCCTGCCGAACATCGGCATCTCGCTTAATCCACTGACCGCTGCCTTCCTAGGCCTGGGCATGAACTATGCGGCCTATGAGGCCGAGCTTTACCGGGCCGGGATCAACGCCGTGGCCAAGGGCCAGATGGAGGCCGCCCTTTCACTTGGCATGACCAGAAGCATGGCGGTGCGCAGAATCATCCTGCCCCAGGCCTTCAAAATCGCCCTGCCCGGGGTGACCAATGACTTTATCGCCCTGTTCAAGGATTCCTCCCTGGTCTCGGTGATCGCCATGGTTGAACTCACCAAGACCTACAGCATCCTGGCGGCCTCGACCCTGCGCTTCTTTGAGTTCGGTCTTATTGTGGCCCTGCTCTACTTTGCCATGAGCTATCCGCTCTCCTTGCTGGCGCGGCGACTGGAAAAACGGCTGAAGAGGTCGAACCGATGATCAAGATCAGGGATCTCCACAAATACTACGAAGGCTATCATCTCTTCAAGGGCGTCAACCTTGATGTTGCCAAGGGCGAGGTGGTGGTCTGCATTGGGCCATCGGGCAGCGGCAAGAGCACCTTTTTACGGTGTATTAACGGCCTGGAACTTTTCCAGCAGGGCGAGATCGTGGTGGATGGCATCGAACTGTATTCGATCAACCGCCAGCGCCCTGTTGCCAAGGAGCTGGAGACCATGCGCCAGGTGCGCCTCAAGGTCGGCATGGTATTCCAGCAATTCAACCTCTTTCCCCACATGACGGTGCTCGAAAATATCATTGAGGCGCCGATCCAGGTGAACAACGCCGCGCGGGACGCCACGATCGAGCAGGCGCGGTCGCTCTTGCGGCGCATCAACATCGAACAAAAGGCCACAAGTTACCCGGACGAACTCTCCGGCGGGGAGCAGCAGCGGGTGGCCATCGCCCGCGCCCTGGCCATGAAACCCGCGGCCATGCTTTTTGACGAGCCCACCTCATCCCTGGACCCCGAGATGGTGGGCGAGGTTCTGGCGGTAATCAAGGGTCTGGTCAATGAAGGAATGACAACATTGATCGCCACCCACGAGATGGACTTTGCCCGGGAGGTGGCGGATCGGGTGGTGGTCTTTGAGAGCGGAGACATCATCGAGACCGGCACCCCTGAGCAGATATTCACCAACCCCGCGGCCGAGCGGACCAGGGTATTCCTGAGCCGGGTGCTGCAGCGCTAATCCCCCAGCAACCAAGAGGCAAAAAATGATCCGCAAACTACGCAACCTGCTTTTGCTTTTCATAGGCCTGCTGCTCCTGACCGGCGCCATCATGATCAAAAACAACAACCGCGTCGAAGTAGCGCCAACCAAGGAGGAATTGGCCGCGAGCCTGGAAAAGGCTATCCAATACCTGGACGCCAACCGGGACCGGCTCCTGGCCCAGAGAGACCCCATCCTGCTGTGGATGATCCAGGAAAGCGGCGGCCTAACCAAGGATGAACGCCTCCAGACCATGGCGGCCGCTTACGTGGCGGCCCTGTCGGCCACCTCGCCCTGGCAGCACCTGTTCAAGCGGGAGAGCCAGACCCCGTTACGCATGGAAATCCTGACCACCCTGCCGGACTACAACCTGCACTTCCTCTACGGCCTGACCTGCGACGAAAGGTTAGGCGCCATGGCAACGGTACAGCAACAGAACGAGCCGGATTTTTGTCTGAAAAAGCACCCCTTCAGCCCGATCTGCCGCACCCATCAACTCATGGGCGTGCGCCTCATGCAGCGCCGCGGCTGCGGCGACAAGTCGCATAACGCCGCTCTGGCCGCCGGCATGCAGCAGAAAATCCAGACCGAACTCACCTGGGACCCCAGGGTGGTTGACCTCTATCTCCAACGGATCCTCGTGCTGGTCGAGTCCGGAGCCCCGCCGGAACTGATCAAGCCGGCATGGTTGCGCAACGTTCTGACCGCCCAGTTGCCGGACGGCGGCTGGGGGAACTTCCAGCCCCTGATCCCCATGTGGAAGTCACGCGCCATCGGCTTCACGGCTAAAGGGGTGTGGCTGGCACGGCCGCAAAGCACCTTGCACGCCACCGTTGAGGGCGTTTTCCTCATGAGCCTTCTGACTTCCTGGAATTAATTGCTGAAGGCGAAGGCAAAAACAACTTCCCCTTCCTCTTCTCCCTCGCGGCACGCACCAACCCCTTTGACTGTCAGTCTTAGGCGGTGACAAATTGAATGATTGGCAATCTTGCTAACGCAGCATGACATGGACCCGGCCATTGACCTTAAAATCGCCGCTGTCGAGATCGTAACTGAGACCATGCCCCTTGACGGTTAGCGCCGGGCCGAAGATGGAAACCGCATCCCGGGTGGCGATGCGGCGGGCGGCTGACTGATACTCCAAGGAATCGGTGAGCATTTCATAGCCACTGGTGGAAACAACCGTGACGTCATCCCGGATGATGAGCGACTGCGCCCCGGAGTCGTAGGAGGCCTTACCGCCGACAATCCGGGTGGGCTGTCTCTGGCGATCAAAGAGCACCGCCTTGACCTCCTCCATCTCAAGATGGGACTCACCATGTGGCGTTGTAACCCGTTGGGCGATAATTTCCAACTCCTCGACACCACCCCTGCTCTGGGAAAGGATCACCTCTTGCATGGCATAGGTGCGGGGCTGCTCCAGGGTTGCGGGCGCGGCCAGGCCGAAGTCACCACGAGGCCGTAGAAAGGCAGCGGCGTACGGCCACCATAGCGGCGCCGTGCACAGAGAGGCCAAAGGAAACAGCCAGAGAAGATTTCTCGTTCCACGCATTATTTAGCCTGTCAGGCTGTAGGCTGTTAGTCTATTAGGCAAGAAAAGCTAATTATTCATGGCCTAGATTCGCAGAGGCTAACAGACTAAAAGCCTACAGTCTATCCACCTGCTTTATCCAGATAAGGCGCCAGGAGAGCGGCGGTCTGCCCCTTGGCCTCGACGAGCAACTCGCAGACCTCGCGCACCGCGCCCCGCCCGCCCGCCTGCCCAGCGACAAAATGCACCAACCTTTTCACCTCCGGGGCGCCATCGGCCACGGTGGCGGCAAAGCCTACCCTCGTCAGCAGCGGCAGGTCGAGCCAGTCGTCGCCCATGTAGGCGATCTGCTGCCTCGTAAGCTGTCGTTCAGCCATGAGCTGCTCAAGGATTGCCAGCTTCTGCCCCACGCCCTGAAAAACCAGGGTAATACCGAGATCCTTGGCCCGGCGGCTGACCGCCTCCGAGGTGCGGGCGGTGATGAGACCGACCTCCACGCCCGCCTTCTGCACCAGGCGCAGGCCAAAACCGTCGCGGGTATGGAAGGATTTACTCTCGTCCCCACCCTTGGTATAGGTGATGGTGCCGTCGGTGAGCACGCCGTCCACGTCCAGCAGTAAGAGGACCACCGGCTGCGCCTTGGCCAGGCAGGAACGCCAGACGTAGCCGCGCTCATCGTCTTGCAGACGGGCCATGGCCCGTTGCAGCAACCCCTGGGTAAGTTCGCAGTCAGAGGGATAACCAGCCTCAGGGCTCATCATGAAACTCCCGTGCGGGTGCCACCAGGCGGTGGATGGCCAGCAGTTCGCTCAGCAGGGCTTCGACCCGCTCCAGAGGCATGGAGTTGGGGCCGTCGCAGAGAGCCCGGGCCGGGTCTGGATGCACCTCCATGAACAGACCATC
>DYDL01000205.1 GCA_020717925.1 Desulfocapsa sp. | reverse complement strand
TGACCACCAGCACCTCGGACGTGCCGACCAACTGCCGCCCGAAGGGCTTATGGACGTGCCGGGCAATCACTCCCCCGGCCGGATAAACAATGAAGCCAAGCTGTTGCTTGAACTCCGGCGGCGTCAAAAACGTTGTCTTCTCCGGGCTGAGCCGGCCGCGGATGATATAGCAGAGCGGCTGCTCGTTCCAAGTGATGTGTTCAATAGGGTCGGCAGCGTTCATGACATTCTTTTAGGTTCAGAGTTTGATTAACCGCACGCAAGCTACCGCCCTCGCGGCGGCTGCCCGGTCCACTTCCAACGGCAACGGCTGCGGTAATTTGCCCACCTTCCAAGCGTCCGCGATCCAGCCGACGTATTCGCTTGTGGCGCACTCCGCTTCGGTGGCCACGTTCCAACCGTTGGCGGTGTAGCGATAAAATGTGGGGATGATTTCGGCGTTTCCGAAGGCCGTCACGGCGCGGTTTAGCAGGCGCGAGTCGAACTGTTGAAAACTCCCGAAATGCCGATACACACCGAACGGAACGGTCAGAAACAACGAACCGCCCGTTCTCAGGATCCTTCGTAGTTCCAGCATCACCTTCCCAAAGTCCTCCGGGCGAGATTCTCGATGGGCCATTTGATGGGTGAACGCGGTATTATCACAACCGACATGTTCCAGAGTGGAGATGCACGCGATGTTGTGGAAGAAGTCATCGCAGATCGGGATGTCGCGAAGATCGGCAAACAGGTAGGAGATGCCGCGCTGCCAGAAACACTCTGGTTCCGGCGCCAGCGTGACGATGTGCAGCTTCTTGTCGCGCAACAGCGGGTGTTCAAGAAGGAAACCGTGGTTCAGAGCCGAGCCGGCATCGAGCACCCGTCCGGCTCCCGGCCGCAATTGCGCGAACAGCCACGGATACTCCACACACCGCTCGTCAATCGCCACCCCGTAGCCCGCCGGCAGCGCGCCGCCGACGCGGAACACCTCCAGCAGCGCCCCGTTCGCCAGCCCCGCGGCGATCAAGCCGTCCTTGGCCGCGTTATAGCCGCAGCCCCACGGCACGCGGCCGGCGCGAACAAAATCCTCGACAGTCTCAGGCTCGGCCCGGCGCAATCTCCGGACTTCCAGCCCCAAGCTTCGCAGCGCCGTCTTGACGATCTGTTTCATGAGAGGAGGCTAGGAACCGGGTCGTCTAGAGATAGGTGTCGCGCAACAAATACCGTCGCAGGCGCGGATTGAAGATCGCGCGCAAATGCTGTCCGCTGTAGCCATACCACAGCCAGGCGTCAGCCATGAATCGCACTTTGCTCTGCTTGTGACGCATGGCCCTGCCGACGCAAATCCCCGCGCGCAGAAACGCCCGCACGGCCCGCCGCAACAGGCGCAAGCCAAAAAGGCGGCGGCCTTGGGTCATGCGAATCGCCGTGAAGGACATGCTCAAGCCACCCAGAAATCCTCGCCGACACATCGCCTGCGGGGTCAGTCGGGCGGCAGGAATTTGGTGATACAACCACGCGTCGGGATTGTAGATGACCTTGTAGCCGGCGTCGTAAATCTTCTCGTGCAGCCCGGTCTCGCCATCCCCGCGATGCCAGATAAGCCGGCGGTCTCCCATCGCGTCGGGATTGAATCCGCCCACTTCATACAGCACCGAGCGACGCACGGCCATGTTGCAGCCATAGACGGCCTCGGGCCAATGCAACTCCTTGGTCTTGTCGCCATAGTTCAGCAAGCTCAAGTAGTCGTCGGTAAACTGCGACCACCACGCCGGCCGTTCGGTTTCCCATTGTGGCAACGATTTGCCGCCGACGCACCCAATCTTCGGATCGGAAAAAGTTGCCACCGCCGCCGCCAGCCAGCCGGGCGGCGCGATCACGTCATCGTCCACGTAAACGAGGATGTCGCTTCGGGCCGCGCGCGCGCCCGCGTGGCGGGCATTGTGCAAGCCCACATGTGGCTCCCGGACGTAGCGGACCGGATGTCGTCCGGTTTGATTCAGTTCAGCCACTATCGTTTCTGCTTCGCCAGTCGGGCCGTTGTCCACGACGAGGATCTCATACTCGCCGCCCTCAAATTTCTGCGCTTGGAGCGACTCGACGGCCTCCTTCAGCATTGCGGGCCGGCTATAGGTCGGAACGATCACCGAGGCAGCCAACTCCGTCGGCGGACGTTGCTGGCCGATTCGTGTCCAGTAGATACTGTCCACCCGCCTCCCCCCTTCACACTGGATGGGGACGATCATCTCGCGCACGGCCCGCTGAACGCCTTCGGCCCAATTGAAGTCGTGGCAAATGACGATGCCACGCGGCTTCATCTTCGGCAGCCATGCCTCCAAGTCCGCGCGTGCGCCTTCATAGGAATGGTCGCCGTCCACGAAGAGCAGATCAATCTGACGGTCGAAGCTCTTGGCAACCTCGACCGAACCGCCTCGGTGCACCTCGATCCATTGCCTGGCTGGCTCAATGTTTTGCATGAACTCCGCATAGGTGTCCCGCTGACCCTCCGTCATGCCGATGTTTGTCCACGTGTCCACCGCGTGAACTTTTCCGCCGCAGACACGCGCACCGGCCGCCAGAAAGCTGGCACTGGCTCCCAGATAACTGCCCATCTCTACGATACAGGCATTGTGCTGCAAGGACCTAGCCAACTGGTATAGGAACAACCGCTCGCGTTCCGTCATGTGCGTCCTGATTTCAAACAGGTTCGGGTTGCCGCTGGCCCGGAGAACGGCGCGACGATCCCGCTGCATAGCAACAGGATGGGATAAAAGCCAGGACACCGAATCAATCATACCTATTCCAGCTAATAACCTCCCTAAGCGAGTCTTGCTGAGTTTCCTCTGAATGGAATGCCTTGTCTCGATTCGACGCTCCAATTGCCTCGCCCTGCCTATCCAACGGGTTAACTGATCCCGCGAGAGAACGTCGGTAGGTCTGGATGCCCGTGTTTCAAAAGCGAAATTGTTTTCGGGATACCTCTCGTCCGAGTCTTTCAAGTGCCCCTGCGCAATTGCCCAGTCAAAAAATTCTGTTCCGGGGATTGGAGTTAAATAAAAAAAATACACCCTGCTAACATTGTATTTTCTCGCAAGGCGAAACGATCTCTTAATGTCCGCAGCACCCTCCCCCGGTGAGCCGATTAGAAAGAAAAGAGTTACGTTGAACCCCAGCTTACATGCTTCCGCGATCGTGCTTTTGATCTTTCCCAAGGCTTCTCCTTTTTTCAGGTTGCGTAACACTTTTTCGCTACCGCTTTCCACGCCAAAAGTGAGCGAGGTGAATCCTGCCTCCTTCAACTTCAATAGTAATGGAGAATCAAAATGATCGGCGCGCAAGCCGTCGGCGGCAAACGTGACGCCCAGTTTGTTCTTGATCACAAGATCGCAGAAACTCGAAACCCTGCGCTTGTCAACCGCGAAGTTACTGTCGGTAATGCAAAAAGAACCGTAACCTTTGCCGTGCCAGTATCTCACTTCTGCAAACATTCCATTTGCACTTCTGGCACGCCATTTCTTCCCAAGGATTCTGGGGGCACCGCAAAAAACACATTTATACGGGCATCCACGAGAAGAATTGATTACCATCATCGAGTCGTATCGTTCCAACTTGAACTTCGCATAGGTGGGAAAGGGAACATCATCAAGGTCGGTGATGAATTCCCTCTCGCCGGAAAACAAGACCTGTTCTCCGTCGCGAAATAGAATGCCTTTGACCAAGGAGGGCGGAACACCACGCATCAATTCGATGAAGGCACTTTCGCCTTCTCCAACAACAGCAAAATCTATTTCAGGACACTCCTTAAGTATCTGCTCTCGATTTGCAGCTACATGTGGGCCCCCAGCCACAATTACCAAATTCGGGAATTCAGTCTTTATGTTTTTCAGCCACCGGTATACTCGTTTGCAGCGATAGCTCATCATGCTGACCCCGAGACAACTCGGCTTAAATGCGCGAATGCTGTTAATGAGAGACGCGAACGTCTCGAAGTTCAGATCGACTACCTGATGCTCAATGCCGGCAACTTCTAGTGCTCTTGAAATGTATCCCAGACCGACCGGCAAGCCGACGTTTTCAAACACCTCCCCATTTCGATAATCCGGGAAAACGAGAATCACCTTTTGTGATGATTGATCGGGTAGAAAAACGCTCATCTATTTCCTCAGTGTCTTAGGGCTTCCAGTTGGTTTCATAGATCGCACTCCAACTCGCAGTTGAAGATGTAAATCAGCATGCTCAGTCCCCGTCGCTTTCGATGGCCACGCTGGCGACCAGCGCAGCAACGCCGTCTTCTTTGGTCAACAAGTAGCCGGTGCCGTAAATGTCCGACGGATGCAAGGTGAAGCCGATGGGGTTCTCGACCTTGTCCTCCAGACTGCCGGAATGCGAGCCGAGCGAAACTGTCACGAGGTAGGCACCGGGAGTAAATTGCCGGGCGGGAATGGTGAAGCGAATCTTGCCGCGGTCGGGAATTCTGTGAGGCGGTTGTTGGGCCATATACGTGTTGAACCCACCAACACGCACACCGTCAGCCGAGCAAATTATGAAGCCGGCGCCAGCCAATTTCGGGTGCCCTGTGCTTTCGTATTCGATCTCAAGAAGAACCTCGTCCTTCTGTGCGAAATCTGTCGTCCCGGGATGGGATGAGGAAACCATGCTGACCGAGCGCAGAAGGCGCTTCATCCTCGGAAGCCGCTGTGGATGCTCGAACAGGTCCACTTTCCACGCGGCAGCCGACTGACCAAAAGCCAGATAACGCGAAATGGCTTCCTTGATGTCCCCGTCGTAAAGAGTTTGGCCTTGATCCAGCAACACACCTCGCAGCGCAATCTCCCGCAACACCCCCATGTTGTGGCTCACAAACAACACCGTCCGCCCCTGCCGGGCCACGTCGCCCATCTTGCCGAGACATTTTTTCTGGAACGCCGCGTCGCCCACCGCCAGCACTTCATCCACGACCAGGATTTCCGGCTCCAGATGGGCCGCCACGGCGAAGGCGAGCCGGACATACATGCCGCTGGAGTAGAACT
>DYDL01000204.1 GCA_020717925.1 Desulfocapsa sp. | reverse complement strand
CTTAAAGGGCATTCGCTATCGTGAAGGCATCACCCAGGAACAACTTTCTCGGGTGACCGGCATGCACCGCCGGCATATCTCCGAGATGGAGAACGGCAAACGGCCCATCGGGAAAGAATCGGCCAAAAAAATAGCTGCCGTGCTCAAATGCGATTACAGGCGATTTCTCTAGGAACAGAGAGCGGGGCATCTTAACTTGTCCGCGCCTAACCTATTTCCTCATGAAGCAGCCAGTCGGCGGCATGATGCACCTGGATACCAGGCAAGGCCGGCATTTTAGCCGGCATGTGCAAGGCAATCAGATGCAGGCAGGCGTGTGGCCAGATTGCCGCAGCCTCTTGCAGGGCGCGTACTTCCCGCGCCAAGGTTTCGGGGGCATCCAGGTCGGCGCAGACCTGGAGCAGCATTTCGTCACCAGTCAGGAAGCGGGCGTGAAAATCCACTTCAAAGCCATTTGGCGTGCGCACATAGGCAACCTCGGCACCCCGCCGTTGTAGCTCATGCAGCACGACGGTTTCCAGGGCGTGGCCGGTTCCGGCCTTGCCTGAGCGGTCGTATAGCGCCATGATCCCGGTGTCTACTGGATAGACCTTGCGCGGATTCACTTGCCGGCGGCGCACCGAGGTGGTGGCGATGCCGATGCTGCACAGCAGGAAGGCGTCTTCGAGGTGAGCCAGCAGGTGGTGGAGAGTATCCTTGGCGATAGCGACGCCGCGGGATTTAAGATCGGCATGAAATTTGTTGATGCTGAACGCCCCGGCGGCATTTCCCAGCAGTTGCTGTACCAGCCAGCGCAAAACCTGGGGCTGGCTGAGATTGTGGCGTTCGACCACGTCGCGCAATAAGACAATATCAACATAGTTGCGCAGCAGTTCAAGACGGTTGCGGGTGTCAAGACCTTGGGCCTCCGGGAATCCTCCGGCAATGAGGTACTCGGCCAAAGCGTGGTCCATGCGGGAGCGTGCTGCCTTGGTCGGATGGGTGATCGGCTCGGCTGGCTCATAACCCTGGTGCCGCAACACTTCACGAAAGCTGAAGGGAGTAACAACCGTCTCCATGGCGCGGCCACGCATGCTGGTGGCGACTTCGCGCGAAAGCAATCGCGCGGAGGAACCAGAGAGGAAAAGTTCGAGTTTTTCGCTGTCGAGCAAGCGGCGTGCAAACATTTCCCAGCCTGGCACGAGCTGGATTTCGTCTAGAAAGAAGCTGGCGCGGCGGGTGTCGCGCCAGTCCGGGTGCAGACGGTAAAAGGCATCCACGACCAGATTCAGATCGTGGACCTGCATGCCGGCCAGCCGTTCGTCTTCAAAGCTGAAATAGAGCAACCCTTCACGGGGGATGCCGGCGGCATGGCGGTCAGCGAGGATTTGCCACAACAGGCTGGTTTTCCCCGCGCGCCGCATGCCGATGACCGCCGTGGCCTTGTTCTTGACCGAGGGTAACCACACATCGCGTCGCGTCAGTTGCAGCAATGGGGCGTCTTGGGAATCGGCAACCTTTTGCAGAATGGCATTTCTAAATTGGCTTTCCATGACGGTTAAATATATACGATATTATCCTTATTGCAAGGACAATTGCCAACAGATTGAAACAGGACGAACGAGGGGACGTAGGGGCGTAACTAGGGGAGTAACAGTTTAGTCCCCTTCGCGTTTGCAGGGGCAAATACACCACGAGACAGCCGTGTCGTGCTCGCTCCGAAACAAGAGCATGCCAACGCGGCTTGACCTTTGACAATTATCTTTTGGTATACCGGCGCAGGCCACTTTTTTCAAGCATTTCATGGCAATGGACTGGACAGGATGGGATCCGCCCTTGGAAAGAAGATTGACAGATCGGTCTGGCCTCATTATTTTATCCAGCAACTTCACCCCCTGGGTCACAGGGTGATGACTGTTAGAGATTCAAGCTCATACGAGGTTGCGAACCATGCCCATTTACGAGTATCAATGCCAGGCCTGTGAAAACATTGTTGAGGCCTGGCAGTCCTTATCCGAAGCCCCCATAAGCGTATGCCCGGAATGCGCCGGCGAGATGAAAAAGTTGATCTCCTCGACCTCCTTCCAGCTTAAGGGCGGCGGCTGGTATGCCGACGGCTACGGCTCCGGTTCCGGCGCCTGCAAAAAGGCTGCCGCCCCGGCCGCGAAAACAGATGCCCCGGCCTCCTGCCCCAAGAAAGACAAATCATCCTGCGGTTGCTGCTGATAAAGAGAGCTGAAAGGTGAAAGCTCAAAGCTGAAAGTCTATGGATTGTTTCATTAGACTTTGAGCTTTCCCTCTGAACTCTGGTTTTTCCTTGGACTTTCAGCTTTCAGCTTTGAGCTTTCACCTCTCTTCCCACCATCACCATGGCATCGCCATAGCTGAAGAACCGGTATCTTTGCCGCACAGCCTCGCCATAGGCCTGCATCACCCTTTCCCGGCCCGCCAGGGCACTGACCAGGAAAAGCAGTGAGCTTTTCGGCAGGTGAAAGTTGGTGATCAGACGATCCACCAGCCGGAACTCATAGCCCGGATAGATGTAGAGCTCGCACCAGCCCTCGCGCGGTTGCACCCACCCCTGGCCATCGCTGGCCCACTCCAGGGAGCGCACCGTGGTGGTGCCCACCGGCCACACGACGCTGCCTTCCTTGCGCGCCCGGTTGATACGCGCCGCGGCCGCGGCCCCCACGCTCACATATTCGGCATGAATCCGGTGGTCGCGGATATCCGTGGCCCGCACCGGCGCAAAGGTGCCGTAGCCCACATGCAGGGTGACACTGACTATCTCTACCCCAAGGGCGCGGATACGCGCCAACAGTTCCGGGCTGAAATGCAGGCCGGCCGTGGGCGCCGCCACCGCGCCGGTCTGGCTGGCGAACACTGTCTGGTATCGTTGTCGGTCCTGGGCCGACGGGCTGCCGTCCCGCCGGATATAGGGCGGCAGGGGGATGCGGCCGCACTCCTCCAGGCGCTGACTTAACTCCCCCCGAAAAGAGAGCGTCACCCGCACCTTGCCCCCTGCCAGCACCTCCAGCACCCTGGCCCGCAGATCATCGCCAAAGCGGAGAATCTGGCCCGGCCTGGCGCCCTTGGAACTCTTCAACAGCCCGCAGGCCTCGACCTCCTGCCAACCCTTCGCCCCGGGCAGCGCATCAGGGATGGCGGGATAACCGAGCAGCAACAGTTCCACCCGGCCGCCGCTCTCCTTGTTGCCGAGCAATCGGGCCGGGAAGACCCGGGTATCGTTAACCACCAGCACGTCACCAGGGCTTAACAGGGCAATGATATCGCTGAAACGGTCATGGCGCACGCCAGCGGCGCCATGATCCAGCACCAGCAGGCGGGACTGGTCACGGACTTCGGCGGGCTCCTGGGCGATGAGTTCCTCCGGCAGGAAGTAATCATAGGCGGCCAAGGAATAAAGGTCGTCAGTGGTCATCGTATCATTGCCAGATAAGGGACAGCGGTAGAGGAACCGCCATTAATGGAGCCAGCCGGTGCGCTGGGTGAGATAACAGAGAAGAAAGCCGGCGGCCATGGCCAACACGCCCATGACCCGTAACTGCCCGGGTGTCGCCGCCAGCAATTGCCGCAGCCAGGCCTGCATCTTCTCGGGCATGACCGCGTAGGGCAACCCTTCGAGCACCAGCACCAGGCCAATCAAGGTAATGAGCAATTTCATAGGCCGGTATGGTACCAGGATCAGGGCTGCCTTTCAACATCATCCATGGCGGAAGATTCCATCTGTTGCATTCGTGTTGTTCCCATTATATCATGGCAATATGATCACATCATTTAATGCGCAGGTCACGGATATGCTCCGAGAGCCTGCCCCCCCTATCTGGATCACGCGGACAACGGCCAACCCCGCCGACATCCCCACTAAATCAATCACCAAAGGAGAACAGGATGAAACTGCCTGAATATATTACGGCTGACGAAGTACGCAGGGTCTGCATGGAAATCGGCTTGCGGGACTGGTCCAAAATCACCGAGCCATCTGTTTCTGGCGAAGAGGCAGCGACAATTCTCAAGATTGTCAACATCAAGGGAATGGATATTCCCCTTGAGGCCTTCCGCAAAGGTCTGGAGGTTGAGCTGGAGCATGGCACCAGATTTGACGACGCCAATGTAACCTACAACCATCCGGTCTTGACCGGCAAGATCGTTATCGCCCATCTCAAGGAAACCATGGACTACTATGAACGCATCGAGGTCGCGGAAATCGAAGGCGACCTGTTGCAGGCGATTCTGTCCAGGAATCTCGACAAAATAGCAGTAAAGTACAAGAAGCTCGTTGAGGCTCAGCAATTACTGCATCAGGCCGTTGCCGATCAATTGAAGTGACGCGTCCGACACCTGGGCAATTTGGCCCCGCAACTCTTCAGAACGGCGGAGTCGTGCGCCAGGAGAAGTGATGAGAAAGAAAACCTTACTTAGTTGGAGCAGCGGCAAGGACAGCGCCTGGGCTCTCCACGTCCTGCGGCAAGACCCCACCATCGAGGTGGCGGGCCTGTTCAGTGTCTTGAACGAGCGCTACAACCGCGTGTCCATGCACGCCACCCGGGCGGTATTGTTGCGTCAACAGGCGGAGGCCGCCGGTCTGACGCTGCACACGATCAATCTCCCCGCCCCCTGCGCGAGCGAGCAATACGATGCGATCATGGGCGCGTCCGTGGCCGGGTTCGCTGCCAACGGCATCGACTGCATGGCGTTCGGCGACCTGTTCCTGGAAGACATTCGCCAGTACCGCGAGGAACGGCTAAAGGACACGGGGATCACTCCGCTCTTTCCATTGTGGCAAATCCCCACAACCGAGTTGGCTGAACAGATGCTCGCCGCCGGGCTGGAGGCCTATATCAGCAGCGTCGATCTAACCAAGCTGCCCGCGAGTTTCGCCGGCCGCAGATGGACCAGCGACCTGCTCCAGGAACTGCCCCCGGGCATTGACCCCTGCGGCGAGAACGGCGAGATGCATACCATCGTGGTAGGCGGGCCGATGCTGAAGCAACGCATCGCGGTCGAGGTCGGCGAAGTCGTGCAGCGCGATGGCTTTGCCTATGCCGACATCATCCCC
>DYDL01000203.1 GCA_020717925.1 Desulfocapsa sp. | reverse complement strand
AATTTGTTTATTCAGTTTCACTTCAAGGAGGATACTATGACGCAACGTTTTATGAAGCCCATCAGCCTGCTGGTCATCTTTTCCTTTCTGCTGCTTCAGTTCTCCGTGCAGCAAGCCAAGGCCGGCATGATCGACACCGATCTGGCCATGGCCAACCACGACAACGGCCGCGCCCGTATCCTGGCCTTTTTGGACCGTCCGGAGGTGCAACAGGCCATGGAGCAGCAGGGGGTTGCCAGGGCAGAGGCCCAGCAGCGCGTGGCCAGCCTCACCGATGCCGAGGTGACCAAGATCGCCCACGCCATGCAACAATTGCCGGCTGGCGGCGATGGCCTGGGCACGGTGGTCGGCGCCGCGGTCCTGATCTTTGTGATTCTCTTGATTACCGATATCATGGGGCTCACCCACCTCTTCTCCTTTGTCAGACATTAAGGCAACCGCCACGCAAAGAGATGCCGGCAGTGCTACTGTTGCCGGCATGTTGCTTTTGATGATCTGTTTGGCCGTGAGCGGTTGCGGCGCACTTGGCAAAAACGTACGCCCCTGGCCGGCCGGCGCCCCCCCCCGGTCAATAGTGGCGGATGTGCCGTTTTTCCCGCAGCAGCAATACCAGTGCGGCCCGGCCGCCCTGGCCATGACGCTGCGCTGGAGCGGCCTGACGATTGCTCCCGAGGATCTTGCCCCCGAGGTTTACAGCCCTGGCCAACGCGGCAGCCTGCAAAGCGCGCTGCTCGCCGGGGCTCGGCGGCATGGCCGCATCGCCTATCCCATATCAGGCATGGAATCCTTGCTGACGGAACTGGCTGCCGGGCATCCGGTCATCGTGCTCATGAATCTGAGCTTCTTCTGGTACCCCAAGTGGCATTACGCCGTTGCCATCGGCTTTGACCAGCCAGCCGATGAGATCATCCTCCATTCCGGTGAGGTCAAAAACGAACGGCTACCGCTGCGGATCTTTGCAAATCTCTGGGAGCGCAGCGAAAACTGGGGACTTTTGGTGCTGCCTCCCGAGGTGCTGCCGGTGCAAGCCGAGGAAGAGCCTTGGCTTCAGGCCGCGGCAGGTCTTGAACGGGCAGGCAAGGGAAGCGCGGCGATAACAGCCTATGAAACCGCGCGCCTCAGGTGGCCGGCCAGTTTCGGCGCCTGGCTGGGCCTGGGCAACAGCCGCTATGCCACGGGCGACCTGACCGGGGCCGCGGCCGCCTTTAAGGAGTCCGCCCGTCTGCGGCCCACGGCGGGCGCCGCCTTCAACAATCTGGCCCAGGTGCTTATGGAATTGGGACAACGGGATGAGGCGTTAGCCGCGGCGCGCCAGGCAGTCGCCCTCGACGGGCCTCTTCTGGAAATCTTCAAGCAGACCCTGGCGGACATCGAAAAAGCAAGCGGCCAAGACCAACAATAGCCGTCTCACATGGCAGCGGCCAACTGCCTGGCCTGCTCCTTCGCCTTGGCCAGGGCCGCCGGGCCCCTGGCTAAGGTAGGCTCGACGGTGATGACGTTGATGTCGGCAAAGCCGATGAAATTAAGCAGGGTTTTAAGATAGGGGAGCTGAAAGTCCATGGCCACCGCGGCCGGACTGCTGGCATATTCACCGCCGCGGGCCGCGATGACCACCGCCGGCCGGCCGGTGACCAGACCGCTGTAACCGCTCTCCGGACTATAGTTGAAGGTCAGGCCGGGCTGGATGATGATATCCAGAAAGTGCTTTAATTTGTATGGCAAACCGAAATTCCACATGGGCAGACTGAACAGGTAGCGATCAGCCGCCTTAAAACGGTCGATGATCGCGATCACCTTTTCCCAGGCTTTGGCCTCGGCGGACGTTTGTTGCTCACCATGCAGGATCCGATACTTGGCGTCGATGGTCTCGCTGGTGAACTCAGGTAAGGCCAATTGCCAGAGGTCCAGGGTCTCAATCTTATGCTTCGGATGGG
Organism: Desulfocapsa sp.; assembly: GCA_020717925.1. GTDB lineage: Bacteria > Desulfobacterota > Desulfobulbia > Desulfobulbales > CG2-30-60-27 > CG2-30-60-27. The sequence continues at coordinate 3,185 of DYDL01000203.1, read as the reverse complement.
CCAGGCGATAGGCATCGAGAAAGGCACTGGCCACCTTGATGGAATAGGAGCGATCCTTGCGCGGCGACGCCTCGATATACAGCAGTTTGGTCATCTCTTCTCCTTGTCTGATCTATGGCGGCATGCTTGCCGGTCGGCAGCTTTCCGTTCCGCTCCCATCGTAGCATGTCGCCCCACCGTCAGGCAACCCCGGAACATAATGTGGACAACCGACACCTGCCTGGTTGGCCGGTCCTGATAACCGTTGACAAGCGAATCCCGGCCTCGCTATAGTGGTCGACATCGTCAAAAATCATGCCTGTTCCGCCAACACGTCCTAGCCAAGGACCATGCCCGGTCCCGGATCACCCCTTGTCAACCAGGTGCATGTTTTTAGGAGATCGGTCGCCCATGGCACAAATGCCCCTGCGCAAGATGAAAAAAAACCAGTCCGGCACCATCACCGCTGTCAAGGTGGGCGGCGAGATGGGCCGCAGGCTTAGGGAGATGGGGCTGGTGCCCGGCACCGTCATCACCGTGCAGGGCCGCGCGCCGCTGAACGACCCGGTCGCCCTGCGGGTGCTGGGCTCAACCCTCACCCTGCGCAACAATGAAGCGGATTTTATCGAGATTACGGTTGCCGACCTGGCGACCGGCGACTAAAGGGTTAATAGCGCATGGCAGCAAAGACCCAGATCGCCCTGGCCGGCAACCCCAACTCCGGCAAGACCACCCTCTTCAACCATCTCACCGGTTCGCGGCAGCATGTCGGCAACTACCCCGGGGTGACAGTGGAGAAAAAGGAGGGCGTCTACAGCGGCCAAAACGAGAAAGTCCACATCGTCGATCTGCCCGGCACGTACTCTCTTACCGCCTACTCCGTTGAGGAGGTGGTGGCCCGCGACTTCCTGGTCACGGAAAAGCCCCAGGCCGTGATCAACATTGCCGACGCCGCCAATTTGGAGCGCAATCTCTACCTCTCCTGCCAGCTTCTTGAACTGGGCATCCCCACGGTCCTGGCCCTCAATATGATCGATGCGGCCCGCGACCGGGGCATCACCATCGACGCCGGTCGCCTGGAAGAACTCCTCGGCCTGCCGGTGGTGCCGATCATCGCCCGTACCGGCTTCGGCACCGTGGAACTGATGGAGCGGGCCATCGAGGTGGCCAGGACAAGCCGGGCCTGGCAGCCGGTCAGCATCTCCTACGGCGACGACCTTGACAATCTGCTTATTGAAATGGAGCGGCTGATCGAAACCACCGCCTTTCTCACCGACACCTACCCACCCCGCTGGACGGCCATCAAGTACATCGAGTCCGACCAGCAGATCATCGCCAAGGGCCAGGCCTGCAACCCGGAACTGGCGGCGGAGCTCTCCGCCAAAGTGACCGTGGTGGCCGACCACCTGCGACAGACCATGGACACATACCCCGAGGCAGTCATCGCCGATCACCGCTACGGCTATATCAAATCCATCCTCCGACAGGGCGTGCTGCGGCAGCAGTTCGATTCGGCCCGGCTCTTTGCCTCGGATCGTATCGACATGGTGGTCACCAATCGTTTCCTTGGCCCGCTGATCATGGTCGCCGTGCTCTTAGGTCTCTACCACCTGACCTTCACCTACGGCAAACCGCTGCAGGACGGTCTGAACACGGTGTTCGGCTGGCTGGGCGGCAGGGTGGACCAATTGCTGCCCGCCGGCCACCTCAAATCGCTGCTGGTCTCCGGCATCATCGCCGGGGTGGGCGGGATTTTAAGCTTTGTGCCGCTCATCATGCTGATGTTCACCGGCATCGCCGTCCTGGAGGATTCCGGCTATCTCGCCCGCGTGGCCTTCATGATGGACCGCATCTTTCGCATCTTCGGCCTGCATGGCAGTTCGGTGATGGCCTACATCATCTCCGGCGGCATTGCCGGCGGCTGCGCCGTGCCCGGAGTCATGGCCACCCGCACCCTGCGCTCGCCCAAGGAACGCATGGCAACCCTGCTCACCGCGCCCTTGATGAACTGCGGGGCCAAGCTGCCGGTGCTGGCCCTGCTCACCGGCACCTTTTTCACCCAGAACAAGGCCCCGTTTCTCTTCATGCTCACCCTTCTGGCCTGGGTGGTGGCCCTGCTCATGGCCAGATTGTTGCGAAGCACGGTGCTGCGCGGCGCCTCCACCCCCTTCGTCATGGAGTTGCCGCCTTACCGGCTGCCCACCTTCAAGGGACTGGCCATCCATACCTGGGAGAAGACCTGGCAATACATCCGCAAGGCAGGCACCGTCATCCTGGCCATCTCCATTCTTCTCTGGGCCGCGATGACCTTCCCGGGCCTACCGGCCGATACCGAGGCCCGGTTCGACCGCCAGCGCCAGGCGATTGCGCAGACCTACCCGGAAGGCACGCCCCAGTTCAACCAGGAACTCGGCGCCCTTACCGCGGCCCGCAATCAGTTGGCCCTGGAGAACTCCCTGGCTGGTCGCCTGGGCCTTGGCTTGGAACCGCTGAGCCAGATGGCAGGTTTCGACTGGCGCACCAACATCGCCCTGGTCGGCGGCTTCGCGGCCAAGGAGGTGATCATCTCCACCCTGGGTACGGCCTACTCCCTGGGCGAGGTGGACCCCGAGGCCAGTGCCTCCCTGTCCCAGGCCCTGGCCGCCGACCCGGCCTGGAACCCGGTGAAGGCGATGGCGGTCATTGTCTTTATCATGTTCTACGCGCCCTGCCTGGTTACGGTCGCCTGCATCATCCGCGAGGCCGGCTCCTGGAAGTGGGGTTTCTTCTCCATGGCCTTCAACACGGGCTTTGCCTTTGCCATGGCCGTGACCATCTTTCAGGTTGGCACTGCCCTGGGTCTGGCCGGCTGAGAGGCAACCATGGCCGAGAACATCCTCATCGGCGGCATCGTCCTGATCTGCCTCCTGTTCATGCTTCGCCATTTCTTACGGCAGGTCAAAGGCAAGGGCTGCGACCGCGAAGCTGGCAACGCCACCACCCCCTTGCAGCGCAAACTTCCAGACCTCCGAGCCGACCACCACGCAACTTCGCGGAAAAAAAACCTCAAACCAGACGCCGGCCGCTAAGCCATATTGTTGTTGCCGAACCATGTCGTTTGGATTATATACTTGGCTGCCACGCGCCCGTAGCTCAGCTGGATAGAGCGTCGGACTACGAATCCGTAGGTCGGGAGTTCGAATCTCTCCGGGCGCACCAGAAACAGC
>DYDL01000202.1 GCA_020717925.1 Desulfocapsa sp. | reverse complement strand
GTCCTCTTTCCCTTCCATGAGATCGGCCAGGAAGTGGATGCACTCCGGGGTGATTGCCGTTGTGTCGAGGGCGGCGGCGAGGTGTTCTTCTCCTTGTCGCAGGGCGCGCAAGGTGTGGCGGCTGAAAAAGTATTCCAGGAAACTCTTATGGGAAAAGCCGTAATAGCCGTCGTTCGTCCGGGTAAGGAAGGCGGCGGTGCGGAGTTCGAGATCGACCCTGGCGAGGTCGAGACCCGCAAGCCCGCCCGGCGGCAGTTCTTCCAGCACGGTGAGTAATTTCCGGTGATGGATGCGGTGCTTAGGCAGCCCCCAGAGGATAAAGGCCAGGTGTTCCAGCAGGAGTTTGCGCTGCTCGGCCGTGGTTTGCAGGGAGTTGCCGCTGTGGTCCCGCAGCCACTCGGTGGTGTACTTATGGTAGAGGCTGGTCGGGGTGATGTTGCCGCCCTCCCGCATGAGGGCGGGGAGGGTGCGGACGATCATTTCCAGGAGCACGGGCCGGGGGGCGAGGCTCGGCAGGTCGTAGGTCTTTTCGATGAATTGCGCGGCCTCGCGGGCGTTTTTCAAGGGCAGGGAGCGGTCGAGGAATTGCCGGATCTGTTCCTTGTTAAAGAGAAGAAGCTCGTCAATGGTCCCGTCGAAGCTTCTGGCCAGTTGGCCTAAGGCGGAATCCCGGCTGACGAGATCGTCGACCGGCCCTTCGGTGGCGTCTTTTACGTGTTGCTGGTCCTTGAAAAAATGGGTGCGGCAGGTGATGAGTATCCGGTTGCCGCGCGGGTTTTCGGCACTGGCCGCGGGCCGCGCCAATTGCCGGAATTGGTCTTCGATGCTGCGGCCCACCGCTGCGGTGCCCATTTCGTCGAAGGCGTCGAGGAGCAGGACGATGCGGCCGGCTCCAAGGAGGTGCAGGAGGATCTCGGGGTTGCCGGTCCAGTCCGCTTTCATGCGGAAGTGCTCTTGCAGCAGACCCTCCAGGGAAATGGCGTTGGGGTATTCCTTCAGGTCGATGGCCACGGGGACCGGGGCGTTGGGGTCGCTCTCGACCCCCTTGGCAAGCTCGTAATAGAAGCGCTGGAAAAAAGCGGTCTTGCCGGTGCCGTAGTCGCCGAGCAGGAGCCACAACCGCTTGCCCCGGCCATTGGCCCATGCCGTGGCATGGGGGATGAGGTCGGCTCCTTGCTGGTTTTTCGGGTCGGCCTCCAGAAAAACGCGTTGATCGACGTAGGTCCGGGCCAGGGGGCTTTCCTCGAATTGGCGCCGCAACCGCGAGAGGTACTGGGAAAAGTCGAAAAGGGTCTGCTCCAGTTCCAGCGGCGTGAAGACATGGAGGTTCTGCGCCTTGGCACAGGCGAGCGCGGCAGGAGAAAAACGCTGGGCCACGAACATGCCTTCGGCGCGCATAGCTCGGGCCTGGCTCCCATTAAGCCAGACAAGTAATCTTTCCAGGGCCTCCTTGGGGACTGCCTGCCGGTGATCCTTGCATTCGACCAAATAGCATTCGTTGCGGATGCCACCTTGCTTGCGGGCGATCAGATCGACGCGGTTGCCATCGATAAGCTGTTCCCTTTCAACCTTGAAGCCCATGAGCGCCAGGATATGGGCAATCCGGTCCTCGAAAGTTTGCCCCTTGGCGAGCCGGCCGGGTAGATCGGATTTTTCCTTCAGGTCGGGATAAATGTTGTCGGTCACTGCCTGGCTTTTTTGCTCAACGATCAAATCTTCCCGCAGGAATTCCAACTGATCGGCCAGCTTCAGATAGGCGCGCGCCGGGGGGGATTCCGGATCGCTGAGAACCAGGAGATCGTCGGTGAACAGTAGGCGGCTGTCAAAGGGGATTTCGGTCCGCGTTTCATCCTGGCCCAGGGGAAAGGTTTCCTGCCAACGAATGCAGCGAACGCTACGGAGCGCCTCCTGCTCGCTGGGCACCGGCGAGGCCACCAGGAGCCGGTTGAGAGGCGGCAGGTCGTTGCGCTCCGGCGGCCGTCCTGCCACCGCCCAATCCAGGGCTTTGTAGATGTTTAACAGACCCGCGCTGTTTTGGATGCCATAACTACCTACCAGCACCGTGGTATGGGGAAGGATCGCCGCCATGAGGCCGCCGAGATCGGTGATGCCGGTCCGTGCATCAAGGAGGATGTGCTGAAAGCTACCTTCCAGGGATAGGTGTTCGAGCAAGGTCTTGAACAACTGGAGACCGGTTTCCGGCTTGGCGACCAGGAATTCCGACCACCTGATACCCTGGTACAGTTCGGCGAAATCGGCCTCCTTGCCGTAAGCGGGGAGGATGTGGAGTCCGTCGATGTCGCCGGCTGGCCTGATGCACTTAAAGAGCGCGGCAAGTTCGCTCTTGTCGGGCATGGCCAGGGCGTGGTGGTCCTGCCATTTCAGGAGCCATTCCAGAAAACCATTTTGCGGCAGGGAGCGAGGGCGCAAGGCAGGGATGTGGTGCATGCCAGGGGCCTCAACGTCAAGGTCCCAGAGGAGCACCCTTTTGCCCTTTTTGGCCAAGGCGGCCCCGATGTTGGCAAGAAGCAAGGTACGGCCTACCCCGCCTTTGAAGCTGTAAAATGTGGTTACGTGGGCTGGGTTCAAGCGCGAAGTCATGCGGCTTTTTTCCCTGACAGATAATAGCTCCCGCGCCGGACGGGGTTGATGGCCGCGGCGCCGTCCTTCTCGGAGAACAATTCCGCATTGGGGCCTGGCAGCAGATGTTTCTCACGGCCAACCGCCTGGCGCACGATGAGCTCATTGGCCTCCATGAGATTGAGGATTCGGGTGACATTTGCTTTGCGTAATCCAAAGGCGTCTTCCACATCCTTCTGGCGGCGAACCGCGCCGGACATGAGGAGGAGCAGGATTTCCTTCATGTGGGCGCGTTGCATGAGTTGCTTGGGGGCGTCGCTGCACATGGCGGCAATCCTGGTTTCGAGAATGTCGCGGTAGGTGGCCCATCTTGTGGCATATGGTTGGTTGAGGCCGTCGAGAGCCTTGCGCCTGCGGGGGTGCGTGACCCTGGCAAGGTGCTCGCTTAACTCCTGCAAGGCCGCAAGCGTGGTGGCGCTGGAGCGGATTTGCCGGATGATCCGGTGCCGATAGATGAAATCCAAGACCTGGCCGTGTCGATCTTGCCAGGCCTCGATGCCTTTGCTGGTCTCTAGAAGATCGGCCAGTGAGGCTTTTTCGGCCAACTCTTCCGGGATGGAGTGAATGAGATCGATGGTGGCCATAATGTACCTTTGTGAACCTTAGCAATAAAAATAGTATATTTTAGTTTACTAAATAGTTTTTGGTTCCGCAATGGATATTGCGAAGCATCGCCGCGTCGTTGCGGCCTTGTTCAGAGCCTTATCGGTTCCATGCCATACAAAGCCGAGATCCTTGTCCAGCGCTTCCGGGTTCTGGTTGGCCAGTGCGGTCACGGTACCATGTGTCCGCAAAATGTTGTCCGCCTTGCGCAAATGGGCGCTGATACTTTTCCCATTGCCAAAGGCCGGCACAAGAAGCCACTCAACCCCCAAATTTTGCCAGAGTTCGTTGAACGGGGAATCTTCTTCGCAGAAATCAAGGCAGATCGGCATGGCAATAAGCCCGATTGAGGTGTCGAGCAGCTCAATTTTGTTGCCCGTAGCAATGCTTTCATGTTTTTTCTTTGGCCCAAAGGTTGTCAGCTTGCGATGAGATAACACGGTGTTGCCAAATCGGTCGAATAGCTCTGCGGTGTTGTAGACAGAGCCGTCCTGTTGCGTGTGAAAACTGCCTGGTAATACAAGGCTGAAAGGGGCATTGGGGTTATCGTCGAGCCAGTTAGCGACGCGCTCACGGAGTTCCGGGCAGATGGTGAGTTCGGGAAAGACGACAATATCGGCTCTCTCGGCGGATGCCGCTGCAAGGCACTCGACAACGCTGTGCCAGCGGCGTTCCTTGTTCGTAAGCTTGGATGCCTGCCAGCCCGGCTGGTCGAGGTCAAGCCAATCCGGCTTAACGCCGTCGGGAAAATGGCCGACAAAAATAGAAACTTCCCCTTGTTGTAGTCTCCTTGCAAGAGCGGCATGGAGAAAAGCAGGGGCAACCTTTTTTTGAATCTCAATCCCTTTGATCTGGCAGGGTAAGACCCAGTGGTGCTCCAGCCAGGCCTGGATGTGTCCAGACTTGGTTGTATGATTCGCACATGCTGAACGCGACAGCACCCTGCGGTGGATCATGAATGAGACGTTTTCTATCTCGATGAGCGGGGGAGGCGCCGAACCAAAAGTATCGTAATGCTCGTAGAGATGTTGGTCGAGGGCTTGGAGTACGGCCAAGGGGAATCGGGAGAGAAGCTGATTGTCAACGACAGGCGTCGCATTCAGGAGTGCCGTTGATATTGCTTTTACATCCTGTCGGTGGGTTTCTAGGTTTTCCAGGCTGCGATTTTCATTCTTCTTAAAGGAGGGAAAATCGTTGCGCATTGCCCTCCAGAGCTTCACAAGGGCGCGATGGGGGTGGTTGGAAAGTTCGTTCCAGGTCATTCGGTTTTTGGTACGCAGTTTTTAATCGATTTCATTGCCTGACAAATGTCTATTAACCCAAGCAGTTCTTCAGGTCAAGCAATTAGGCAAGAGCACAGGCAAGGGGAGATCGGCGGGATGGGCTTGCTCTCGGCACGGGCGGCCTTCAACCAAAGGGCTTTGGCCAGTTGCACCTCGCGCAGGGCTTCTTCGGGGGTCTCGCCAAACGCGGAGCATGCCGCCAAATCCGGGATATCGGCGATGCAACCTCCGTCTTCCTCGGACCTTCCCTGGCACTCCCATCCTGCGCAATGCTTAGCGCGCGGCAGAATGTTTGTCAACCTGGAAAAAGCAGGCTCCTCGTACACATGATGCCCCACGGACGGGCCGGCCATGCCAACGGCGGCATGGTCAAACGGGTTAACTGCCAGGCCCTGCGCCACGACTTTGCTACCCATCTGCTGGAAAACGGCTACGACATCCGCACCATCCAGGAACCGCTCGGCCACGCCGCTCCAGGTTGATGCTACAGCGATTTCAATCCGGGTGGCTTGTTCCGCGACGGGCTTTGTAGTAAATTGGTCCATCCTGATCCGCACCCCAACCTGGAGCCACGCTACGCCATGATCCGCTACCTCCCCCTGATTCTCGCCGGCGTACTGCTCAATGCCAT
>DYDL01000201.1 GCA_020717925.1 Desulfocapsa sp. | reverse complement strand
AAGTTGTCATGGTGTAGACGCGACCCCAAGTTTTTCCCATTTGCGCATTTGACAAAAAAGTTTAACTCAACTACTTGGTCTGCGTCGTTTTCCGTATACCAATCGCTAAAATTGTTATATACAAAAGCCCCGCTAAACAAATCAATAGCCCAATATCTCGAATTATTTTCGCTAATGGAATAAAGCCGATGGCTCCGGGATCGTAATCCCCAACTAGCTTTAACTTCGGCTCTGCCTTGCTCAACAAATCATCAGGATTTTCTACTGTAAGCTCAACAAATAAATCTTCTTTAGGAAAACGCATGATAATACCTAGAGGATATTCCATGCCTTCGTCACCCCATCCAGCCCAGATATTTGATTTGCGACTCATTGGTTCTTTTGTCGGGTAAAAATAATTTAGCATGAGCCGGTTATCTACAACACCGTTTTCAGTAACAGCATGGGCAGACACTTTAACTTTTAAAGGGAAAGATTTCTCCCAATAATCACCGGAATTATTCTCAGCTGCTGGGCGATGAAATGTCAACAACAGTGTCGCCTGACCATCTTCATAGCTCCACGAGTCTTTCTTTATCTCCCATGTGTATGTTTGCTTTTTAGATAAATCAATTACATCACTGTAGTATGGATTTACCGCAACCTTCGCATGCCTTTCTAGTCCATCAATTAATTCATTTCTGCCAACGACCAAATACAATGACACAAGCACAGCGGACAACACAATTATTATTCTACGAGATATATTACCCATAACAAACCTTATCACTTGCTGCATTGTTTAATGCATGAATCAAGCGTATCATCAGAATACTCTTGACAATCTGTGCCAGGGCCAATGTCGTAAGGTGGACGGGGCTGTTTCCATTTGTTCATCATGCATTGTTCAATGCAATCGTTCTTGTTATCATCTACCTCTTCGCAAGCATCTTTGTTGTAATAGTCATCTTCTGGTCTAGATGGTTTGCCTGGTTTCATGTGTGCAGGCCATTCCGGAGGCGCATTTGTGCTATTGCACTGTATCGATCCATCTGCAGTAGTTACGCAATTATATTGATGGTTGAAAATCCAAGGGGTCCATTCTCCAGGTTTCTTACCCAAAGGTCTCTTGCATGACCACGTTGTTAGCCCTCTCGGATCGGTAAAACGAATGGGATTCGCCTCCGCGTAGAGGAACAAATTAACCCCACCATCCAACCCAATCGGATCAGGCGTTAGGTACCTCCCAGTCCCCGGATCATAATACCTGTTCCAATTATAATGCAAGCCGGTTTCGGCATCAAAGTATTGTCCCGGAAAGCGAATATTATTCACCACCGTGGAATTCATATTCACATGCGCCTCCCCAAACGGCTTGTAATACACCGCCTCCCAAACCGCCTGGTTGGCGTCGTTGATCAGCACCTGCGGCGTGCCCAGGTGGTCGCTGCCGTAGTAGAAGATGTTGCCGCCGGCGTCGGCCATGGCCAGGAGACTTGATCCCCGGTAGAGATATTCCTTCTGGATGGCGCCTGCTGCGTCAACCTCGGCGATGAGATGGCCGTCGAAGTCGTAGAGGTAATAAGTGACGGCGTTGTTGTAGCTCTCCTTCTTCACCCGCAGGCCCAAGGCGTTGTAAGTATAGCGGCCCTTGAGCGTGCCGTCGGTCGTCACCTGTGCCAAATGGCCCGCGTCATTGTAGGTGAGCGTCTTATTCTTGTAGCCCTTGATATTGCCGACCTGGTCGCAGGTGAAAAACACCGTCTTTCCGCCGATGATGCCGGTTAGCCGGTTGTTGCCGCTGGGGTAGGTGTAGGTGTCGGTGGCGCTGTTCTCGGTCTCGGTGCGGCGGTTACTCACCTTGTCGTAAGTGTAAGCCATGCTGCCGAACAGGCCGGTGGCGCTGGTCACGCGTTGCAAGGCGTCGTAGCCGAATGTCTGGTTCTTTTCCGGCTTGTTGGTCCAGGAGACCGAGGTGAGGTTCTTGTTATTGTCGTAAGTGTAGACGATCTCGTTGGGTCGGCCGGCGTTGGTGGTGTGGACCCCGCAGCCGCACTCGTTGAAGTCGTTGGTCACCGCCGCACCCGAGCCAAAATTAAAACCGCTTGGGCCACCAAAGGGGCGGTAGGTGATGTTGCTGGCCAGGGTCTTGGTTGTGCCGCCTATCGCGGTAGAAACCGCGCTGGCCTTGCCGGTGAGCGGGCTTAAGCTATTGGTGATGTTTCTGCCTGTGGGCGTGGTGATGGTCGATATCCTGCCGCCCGGGGTGAAGCTGCGTTGCAGCAGGTAACTGTTGCTGTTGATGACAGCAGTCTGCGTGACCAGCCTGCCACGGTTGTTGTAGCCAAAGCTCGTGCTGCCCGAGGGGTCGGTGAATCCGGTGCGTTGCCCCTTGCCGTTTTCGCCCTGATCATAGGTGAAGGCGACGTTCTCGGTGGTGTCCGGATAGGCGATGGACACGGGCCGGTTCAACAGATCGTAGGTGGTGGTCGCCGTGATATTGCGGGCATCGGTCTTCACTGCCATGGAGTTGGCGAAGTCGTAATAATACTTGGTGATGCTGCTGTCGGGCGAGGTGTTCTTCAGCAGGCGGCCCATGTCGTCGTAGATCGCGGTGGTGGAGTGGCCCTCTGGGTCGGTGACGGAAATCACATTGCCCTGGCGGTCGTAGCCCTGGCCCGTAATCACGGTGTCGGGCTGGGTGCTGGAGGTGCGCCGGCCAAAGAGGTCGTTGCCATAGCTGGTGGTATACCCCTCGGCATCGGTGACTGCGGCCAGGTTGCCGGCCGCGTCGTAACCGTATTCCGTGAAGCTTCCGTTGGCCTGGATATCCTTCCACAGCAGGCCGGGATTGGCTGGATAGAGGTAGCTCCACTCGTCCACCCCGCGGCGAGTGCCCGAGGCGTCGAACTTCTCGTCCTTGGTGGGACGGTCGCTGGGCTCGTTATAGGTGTAGAGGATGTAGTTGCCGGCCGCGTCGGTGACGCGATCGCGCCGGCCGGTAGCAGCCTGGTAGGTATAGGTGGTGGTCACCCCGTCCTCGTCCGTGATTGTGGCAGGCAGGCCGGCCAGGTTGTAGAGCGTGGTGGAGAAGGAGTTGTCCGGGTGCTTTACCTGGGTGACGCGGCCGTGGCCGTCGTAGCTATAGGTGGTGGGCAAGTTGTTGATATCCGTGACCGTGCCCACCTGGCCGGCCGCGTCGTAGTTCGACAGGATGGTGGTGCCCACCAAGGGCCTGGTGACCGAGAGCAGGTTGCCGGTGGCGGCGTCGTAGGTGTAGCCGGTGCTGTCGGCTGTGCCGGCCAGGGGGCCGTCCACATTGGTGATTTGACCCTTGGTGTTATAGGTGTATGCCGTGATATAGGTATAGGCCACGGTGGTGGCCGTGGCGCTGTAAGTGTAGCCTTGCTCCAGCATCCGCGACACCAGGCAGCCGGGATTCTGGTTGGCGGTGGTATTGCCGTCGCTGTCGTAATCAAAAATCGTGATCTTACTGCCGGTGGGGGAAAGCACGCTGGCCTCGGTGCGGGAAAGCGGCACGTTCATTGAGGGGTGCCAGGAATAGGTGATGGCCCGTTCCTGCAGCGTGCCGGCGGCTTGGCGCTCCAATCCTGGGTTGCCGCGACTATCGAAATTCTCATACCGGTGGATGGCGCCGTTGCCGTCTTCCGTCTCATAGAGGTTCAGGTTGGTATCGTATTCCCAGCGCACTATCGTGTTGCTGTCGTATGGCGCGGGCACCGGGCCGAAGAGGGCGGCGAGCCGCTTGTGGCCCATGAGGTTGGCGATGGTATAGGTGCGGGCGGTGCCGTAGGCGTCGGTGACTGTTACCGTGGTGGCGTTGGTGTAGGTGATCTGGCTGATGCCGCCGTTGCCCACGTTCCAGGCTGTCGTGACACGGTCCTGGGTATCGTATGACCAGGTCTGCTGGGTATGGCCCATCTTGTCTTTCTGGGTCGTGAGATTATGCGCGTCGCCGCTCGCATCGGTGTACTCGTAGGTGTAGCCGGAGCCGTCACCATAGGTTACCGAGGTCAGGTTGTTGTTGGCGTCGTAATCATAGCTGACCCAGATGCCGTTGCTCACCGCAGTGGTGACCGGTCCGGTGACGGACTGCACCAGGTTGGCGGCGTTGTAATTCAGGGTGAAGGAACGGCCGCTGGCCGAGTCGGCAACCGTGCTCAGGCGGCTTGAGGCATCGTAACCCAAGGTCAGGGTGTTGCCGACCGCATCACTGGTGGTGGTGAGTTTGCCGCTGCTGTTGAACTGCATGGTAGCGCCGTTCAACATGGTCCAGGCGTAGACCCCGGCGGTGATCCGCACCGAGGTGGGCTCGGAGAAGGCACCTTGGTAATTGCCGCTGCCCGCATCCTGGAAATAGTGACCATGGCCGGCGCCATCGGTGATTTTGAGGTAGTTCTGGCCGTTCACCACTACGACTGGTTGCAGGCTCGCCTCCAGGGAATGGGTCCAGCCGTAGCCCATGGCGCCAATGCGGGCCAGGCGGCTGTTGTAAACCGCGCTCAGGCCGAGTCCGACACCGTTGGGCGTGGCAAAGGCGAAGTCGTTGCGGGACTGCACCACTAGGCCATTGCTGAGGTTGACGCTGCCCAGCATACCGGCGGTTGGACCGAAGTCCAGGTCAGCGGGCAGAGTGGGGGTGCCCACCGGGGTGCCGCCCGCGCTGGCCAGGAATGAGGTGAAATCCACCTTGGGCGCGGTGACGTTGTCCAGATGGTCGTAAATCTTGGCGCTGATGGTGGCGACGTCGGTGTTGCCCCACCAGTTGCTCGTGGCGTTTATCGTCACATGCCCGGCGTCGTTGTAGCTATAGGTGTAGAAGTTGTAGGCGGTGTTGCCGGAGATGCCGTTGTTGTTAACCACCGGCAGCGGGTTCTGCCCTGCCGCGCCGGTGCCCTGCAACCAGATGCCAAAGCTGTTGCCGGAGATCGTGTTGCCGCTCACCGTGCCGCTGGCACCATTCTGCATCATGATGCCGCAGTAGCAGGTCCGGATTACGGTGTTGTTGATCGCACAGTTGACCCCGTCCACTGTTATGCCGTTGCTGGCGTACTCGATCACCGCGTTGGTGATAACGCTGCCCGCGTCGTTCAGGACGATGCCTGCCCAATCGCCCGTTGCCGGCGTCGTCTTGCTGGAGGTGAAGATCACTGGC
>DYDL01000200.1 GCA_020717925.1 Desulfocapsa sp. | reverse complement strand
GGCAGCGCAGGCAGGAATCCCTGGTCGTCTTCTTAACCGTGCGCGCCAGCTCGATCATGGTGGTGCCGGCCGGCATCTTGGCATAGTCGGGGAGCGTTGTATAGTCGCCGGTGGTGGGGTTCACCTTGCCGAAGATGTAGGTTTTTATCTGCCCGAGGACATTGGTCACGGTGACGGTATTGGCGGGGTCGGTCTCGGTGGTTCGTTTGTAGGTGTCGTTGTGACACATGAGGCAGTCCACATCGTTGTCCACCGGGTTGTGGGGGGCGTTGCCGTCGGCGCGCACATGGCAGTTGAAGCAGGTGCCCTTGGACGACATGGCATAGGAGCAGAAGGTGTTGATGCCGCCCACCGCCTTGCCTTTGGCCACGCCGCCGGTATTAGTCAACTCCGGGGTCGGGCCGGACCATTTCATGTGCACACTGGCCAGCATGGCCGTGGCCTGGACCTGATGGCAGACGATACAGGTGGACGGGCCGGCATAGCTGTTGATGGTGCGATGCTGCGGGATGGTGCTTTGGCAAGTGGCATCGGCGGTGCAGTCGGTATCGGCGCAGTCGATCTTGCCGTCGCTGTCATTATCCAGGCCGTCCTTGCAGTTGGTTTCCGGGGTCGTGGTCGTGATGGTATAAGTCTGGGACTTGGTCGTCTCTGTGTTGCCGGCAGTATCTCTCGAATAGTATCTGAGTGTCGTGCTGGCGCTGATGGTGATCGGCGCGCTGTACACCGTCGTCGGACTGCAGGAACTGCTACCGGTGCAGTAATAGGTGGTAGCAGGCTCATTCGCCGTCAGGGTGACGATGGTTGAACCGGAGTAGGTGCCTCCGGCCGGGCTCGCCGTGGTTGTCGGCGCCGTCGTATCAGTGGTAGATGTAGTGTAGACCGCCTTCATCGTTCTGTTTCTGGACAGGCGGAAGGTTATCGCACGGTTTGTGGAGTAATCGGAACCGTCTCGCTGCCATTTTTGAAAGGTGTTGGCGCTCGCTGTTGCAGGAGCGGTCAGAGTTATACTCGTTCTGTCTGAATAGCTACGCGTGAACTGGGTCGTACCGTTGCCTGCTCCGTTCCTGTCGTTCGGGCTGGCGGTGATGGCAACGCCGCTGCTCGGGTTTGAGGATTGTATGGTCAGGGTGTAATTGGCCGCCCAGGCGGAATTGCCCCCGAGGGCAACCACCAGCATCGCGGCACATAAAATCGCATAAAATCTCTTCATCTCTGCCTCCATTGTTTTTGAATGAAGCCTCACAATAAAGCTTCATTGTTCCACAAGGGCCGGTCCCACAACCGTTGTCGCCCCCTTGGCTACGCAGTATCCGGAAATTTTCCCCACTGTTTCACGTTTCACCTACGCCCGTGTCGGTTGCCCTCCTTGCATTTTTTGCCTTTGTGGTTTTTTGACCAAGAGAACAACAGGGGGTGGAATACGCTGCTAATACCGCGACAACCCCTCCCCGCAAGCTCTCCACCTCATGAAATCTGAAAGGTAGAAACAAGCTGGTGAAAAGACCAAGTGCAATATGGTGAAAAGACCAAGTCGATTTGGTGACTATCTGCACGTGCCGTCTTCGGCGCGGGTGACAAACGCTTTTGCAAATCGTCTTCGCCCATGCCTGCCCCCTGGAATATCTTGCGGCGCCTCGCCCACTGGAGATAACTGACCGCATGACTTTCCGGCCGCCGAAGCCCTGAACAACTATACCACCGTGTGGTATTGCTGCGTCTAGCCGGAATCATTTTCCTAAAGACCAATTCAAAAAAAACCGGCTGCTGATCGGGAAAATTGCTCAACTGCCTTTTTATAGAATGCAAAAACCGAGCCAGACAAACCATATCTTCTGTTCAGTGCTTAGACATCATCACTCCCCCCTCCTTGGCTGGTGAGTTTTTTCCCAATGGCCCCATGCAGCCTGGAGGTTCCCCTTGATTTATCACCAGGGCCGTGCTATCAAACACAATGCTGTCAGAGTCATGCGGCACACGGCTTTCCCGGCCATGCCACCAGCCGACACAGACCAACCTTCACTCCTTCAGGAGCCCGACCCCGTCATGTTAGAGCTGCGCTTCATCCGTGAAAATATCGAACAGGTCAAGGACACACTCCTTAAGCGGAACATGGAGGTGGCGCGTCTGGACACCTTCCTGGCGGTTGACACCAAACGGCGCCAGTTGCTGACCGAGGTGGAGGGTCTGCGCAACCAGCGCAAGACTGTGTCCCAGGAGATCGCCGCCCTAAAGAAGTCGGGTCGGGACGCGGAAGCGCTGATGGCCGAGATGCGAGGGGTGGGCGACCGGGTCAAGGCCATTGAAGAGGAGTTGCGGGAGATCGAGAACACGCTCAACGCCATGGTCATGGAGATCCCCAACCTTTGCCACGAAACCGTGCCGCCGGGCAAGGACGACAGCGACAACGTCGAGGTGCGGCGCTGGGGCCAGATTCCTGAGTTCGCCTTTACGCCCAAGGCTCACTATGAGTTAGGGGAGAGTCTCGGCATTCTGGACTTCGAGCGGGCCGCCAAGCTGGCCGGGGCGCGTTTCGCCCTGCTTACGGGTTTTGCCGCGCGCCTGGAGCGGGCGCTCATCAACTTCATGCTCGACCTGCACACCCAGAAGCACGGCTACCAGGAGGTGCTGCCGCCCTTTCTGGTGAACACCGCCACCATGACCGCCACCGGCCAGTTGCCCAAGTTCGCGGCCGACCTGTTCAAGATCCAGGAGTGGGATCTCTACCTCATCCCGACCGCCGAGGTGCCGGTGACCAATATCCACCGCGACGAGACCCTGCTGGAGAAGGAACTGCCGGTGAAATACTGCGCCTACACCCCCTGCTTCCGCTCCGAGGCCGGCGCCCATGGTAAGGACACCCGCGGCCTCATCCGCCAGCACCAGTTCGACAAGGTGGAGCTGGTGAAATTTGTGGCCCCGGAGACCTCGGCCCAGGAACTGGAGGCGCTGCTGGCCGACGCCGAGGAGGTGCTGCAACTGTTGAATTTGCCTTACCGGGTGGTAGCGCTGTGCAGCGGCGACCTGGGCTTTTCCGCCACCAAGACCTATGACATTGAGGTTTGGCTGCCGGGCCAGAATACCTACCGCGAGATTTCCTCCTGCTCTTCCTTCACCGACTTCCAGGCCCGTCGCGGCGGCATCCGCTACAGGCCCGAGGGCGAACAGAAGAGTAGGCTGGTCCACACCTTAAACGGTTCCGGCCTGGCCGTGGGCCGCACCCTGGTAGCCATCTTCGAAAACTACCAGCAGGAGGATGGCACCATCGCCCTGCCCGAGGTACTGAAACCATATTTTGAGAAACGGTTTTAAAGGCTGAAAGCTCAAGGCTCAATGATTCGATATAGCGCGTACGCACCCCAAGCAAGCTGTGCCACAGCCTGCGCGCCTTTTTTGTCACCTTGCCTGCTCCTTACTAATTTGAAAAAGTATTGCATCATTTAGCGGTGACTATCACGATTTTCCTTTGGTTAGCGTTCATGGCGCTCCTCTGCATGTAAAATTAATTGTCCCCGCCCGGCCGCCGCAAATTTGCAGCATCATAAAAGCACGGGTGAAATAACAGGTTTATTCACGCGGCACATGGCGAGTGCATAGCCTATTCGCGTGAGCCATGGGTGTAACTCGCATCCAGGCCATGCCGACCGCTTGCCCTTTTCCCCTTGCTCATCTTGTCTACCCCCCAGCATTTTTTTTTACATATCTTGCGCAATCACCCCTGATTCATACAAATATTTTTATCTGGCGCCACCCCGGCAATTCCGCTTTTTGCATTCAACCATATGGAACGATTAAGCTTTCCACCAAATATCACAGAGTGGCACGATTATTGCTGGAACAAAGGGGAACGGATAATAATTAATTAAATGTCAATCAACTACTACTGAGTCATACAGGCATGGCTTTAATGCAAGATGATGAAACGATGCGGCCGAAAATACAAAAAATTTGCACCATACCGCAAGCCGGCCGCGGGCGGACCAGAACGCGATCCGGACGGTTCTCGAACCGCCTGTGTCTTGATTAACAGCACACCCCCTCAATACCGAGGGGAGGGAGGTGACCAAGTACCTTGCACAGGCGTTTTATCAATCTCGTAAAGAATCACTATATTGGATGTAAGCAACAAACAAAAATGGAGGACTCATGAAGAATTTTAATGCGCTTTTCTGCGCTACTATGATGGTTTTCACCCTGGTTGCCGTTGGTCATGCGGAGGATGACAGATCAAGCAGAACAGCAAAGGAAACAAACTGCACGGACAGACGGGATAATGATAGAGACGGCAGAACAGACTGCCGTGATGCCGACTGTGCTACCAATCCCGCCTGCAAGGAAACCAACTGCACGGACAAACTGGATAATGACAGGGACGGCAGAACAGACTGCCGTGATGCCGACTGTGCTACCAATGCCGCCTGCATTGTGGCAACAAAGGAAACAAACTGCACGGATGGCGTCGATAATGACCAGGACGGCAAGATCGACTGCCTTGATACCGACTGTGCCGCCAACCCCGCCTGCATTGTGCCGGCAACCGAAACCAACTGTACGGATGGCGTCGATAATGACAACGACGGCAAGATCGACTGCCTTGATGCCGACTGTGCCGCCAACCCTGCCTGCATCGTGCCGGCAACCGAAACCAACTGCACGGATGGCGTCGATAATGACCAGGACGGCAAAATCGACTGCCTTGATGCCGACTGTGCCGCCAACCCTGCCTGCGTAATGCCGGCAACGGAGACCAACTGCAAGGACGGCCTGGATAATGACAGCGACGGCAAGATCGACTGCGGCGATAGCGACTGCACCGCCGATGGCGCCTGCCAAAGCGCCATTCCGCAGCATCGCACCATCAACAGCTATGCCGGCCCGTCCACCTGTGTCGTCTGTCATCAGACCCAGGCGCAGGACATGCTGGCCGGCCTGCACATGAAATGGTCCGGACCGACCCCGGAGCTTAGCAATACCGGCGGCGCGGCCAAGGGCAAGGCGGTGGGCGGCATTAACACCTTCTGCACCTATGCCATGTCATCAAAGGGCGCCTGCTTCAACTGCCATGTGCGCGCCGATGGCAACGCCCCGCATGCCCCGGGGGTAAACGATGTTGACTGCCTCATGTGCCACAATGACGTCTATCAGCGCACCACCTTGGTTGACCCCAACGATACCGCCACCGTGACCAATATCCTCGGTCAGGTAAAAACCTACATCTTCGGCAAGGTGAACCCCTCGACCGGCGACTATACCACGGTTCCGGACTATGCCAAGATGCCGGCCGGCACCACCATGATCGAACTGGCGCGCACGGTTAAGAAGACGACCAGGGATTCCTGCCTGCGCTG
>DYDL01000199.1 GCA_020717925.1 Desulfocapsa sp. | reverse complement strand
CGGTCTGGTTAAAGCGTACTTGCGAAGCTTATATCCCATCTGTCGAGGCGTCAAGCCCAGTTCGCGTGCCGCCCTTGCCTGCACCCAACCATGTCGCTTCAGGGCTGCTTCGATTTCGCCACGTTCAATCTCGTCCAGAGAAAGACGTGGACGGTTTGTCGGCAGTGTGGGCTCGGATATCCTTCCCTCACTGGCCACCGGGGTTTCCTCGGGCTCCGCGACCACGAAGGTGGGCAGATCATGCATCAACAACCGATCCCGGTCCGCCATGATCACCAGGCGTTCAATCAGGTTCTGCATTTCTCTCACATTACCCGGCCACTGATACTGCGAGAGAAAATCAATGACCTCACGGGAAACTCGGACATTCTTCTGGTTGTTGCGGTTGCTTGCCGCCAGAAAATGATCGATCAACAAAGGGATGTCCTCGTGCCGCTCACGCAGGGGCGGCAACACGATCGGGACTACATTCAGACGGTAAAACAGATCAGCGCGGAAGCGCCCCTTGCTAACCGCTTCGGCCAGGCTGCGATTGGTGGCGGCGATCACCCGCACATCAACACTGATGGTCGACGTCCCTCCCAACCGTTCAAACTGCTGTTCCTGCAAGACCCGCAACAGCTTGGACTGCAACTCCAGCGGCAGTTCGCCGATTTCATCCAGGAACAGGGTGCCGGTGTCGGCCAGCTCAAAGCGCCCTTTTTTTAGAGCCAACGCCCCGGTAAACGCCCCCTTCTCATGCCCAAGCAACTCACTTTCCAGCAGATTCTCGGGCAGAGCGGCACAGTTAACCTTGAGAAAGGGTTTCTCTCGCCTGCGACTGGCCTGATGCACGGCGCGGGCGACCAGTTCCTTGCCCGTCCCCGATTCACCAAGCAGTAAGACCGTGGCGCTGGTGGGCGAGACCTTATCGATCGCCGAAAACACCTCAAGCATCACCTTGCTTTGTCCCAGAATATTATGGCGCACGAAAACCGGCGAAAGTTGGGCCTTCAGGGAACGATTCTCTTCACGTAACGAGGCTTCATTTCTACGGATTTCACGATTAAGCACCAAAAACTGGGCAATCAAGGTGGCGACAACGGTCAGAAAGCGCACATCCTCCGCAAACGGAATTTCCAGCCCAAAAAGGCGATCCACGCTTAAAACCCCGACCGGTTCCCCTCCCACCAACACCGGCACACCAAGGAATGAAAGGGACTCCTTGTCAATGTTGCGCGATCTGGTCTTATTGAGGAAAAGCGGCTCCTGCTGAATATCCGGCACCACAAAAGGGGCACCGCTGGCGAAGATGGTGCCAGTGATGCCCTCGCCCAGGCCATATACTCCCCGTTTCCTCTCGTCATCGCTGAGTCCGTAGGATGCCTTGATCGACAGGTGTTGCCCGCTTTCATCAAGCAGGATCAAGGTGGCGCGTTCCATCCTCAGGATATCGTGCAGGACTTTCAGGATCGCGGTCAGCGTCGTGTCGAGGTCATGGGCCGAGCCGATCAACTGCGCAATCTCGTAGAGGGCGGTTAACTCAATGACCTCGGTGCATGCCTTTGCCGTGGCCCGGAGCAGCGGTGTCTTTGTCTCCATTGTCTGCGTCCTCGGATAATCCATGCCAGATGCCAGGGCCTACCCCGACACTTCAGCAAGATGTTATTACTACTTAATGGTGAAGCAAAAAACGTACCAGTCGCAGCACATGAATAAAAATGAACAATTTAAGATTGTTAGGTCAACACAGGCACTTTTGTCTCCGGCAAATAATGACATAATTGCAAAACACATTTTATTTACATGCTCAGGCTGGCCAAATTTGTACGATTGCTACCATTTTGTCGGCATGAGACAAAAACGTCTGCCTGTTGTCGGTTGCACAACTCGGATCATTATAATGATAATACTTAGCTAACCTGCCGTAATAAAAGAAAATAAAAAATTTATTTCCATCTGGCACAACTCTTGCGATTAACCCTGGCAAGCACAGTCACGATGAACGGCCGGGGTATGTCGCAATAGTTGCCGATCCTCCCCGCTGTTTCAGCAAATTCACCTGATGGAGGTAGAGCATGAGAAAGGTAGCAATCTATGGCAAAGGCGGCATAGGCAAGTCCACCACCACGCAGAACACCGTGGCCGGCTTGGCGCAGATGGGTAAAAAAATCATGGTGGTGGGCTGCGATCCAAAGGCCGACTCCACCCGTCTGCTGCTTGGCGGCCTTGCCCAGAAATCGGTGCTCGACAGCCTGCGCGAGGAAGGCGAGGACGTGGAACTCAAGAATATCCGCAAAAAGGGCTATGGCGATACCTGGTGCGTTGAATCAGGCGGACCAGAGCCCGGCGTTGGTTGCGCCGGTCGCGGCATCATCACCGCCATCAATATGCTGGAATCGCTGGGCGCCTATGAGGAGAGCGAGGCCCTGGACTATGCCTTTTACGATGTTTTGGGCGACGTGGTCTGCGGCGGCTTTGCCATGCCCATCCGCGACGGCAAGGCGGAAGAGATCTACATCGTTTGCTCGGGTGAGATGATGGCCATGTACGCAGCCAACAACATCTGCAAGGGGATCATGAAGTTCGCGCAATCCGGTTCTGTCCGCCTAGGCGGCCTGATCTGCAACTCCCGGGCCGTGGACAACGAGAAGGAGATGATCGAGGAACTGGCCAAGATGCTCGGCACCCACATGATCTACTTCGTGCCGAGGGACAACGATGTGCAGCGGGCCGAGATCAACCGCAAGACCGTCATCGAGTGGAACCCCGACGTACCGCAGGCCGATCATTACCGGGGGTTGGCCAAGGCCATTGACCAGAATACGAACTTTGTGATCCCCAAGCCGCTGGAAATCGAACAGCTTGAAAAACTGCTCATGGACTTCGGGCTCATGAACTGATGGAAATTCATAGATCCCATGCGTCCCATGAGACCCATAACACCAACATAACACGGAGAAAAAACCATGTTAACCATGATCAGAGCTATCGTCAGGCCGGAGAAAGCGGACAAGATCCTTGCAGCCCTCATGGAGGCAGGGTTTCCCGCGGTAACCAAGTACTCGGTGGCCGGGCGCGGCAAGCAACGCGGCATTAAAATCGGCGAAGTAACCTACGACGAGATCCCCAAGGTCATGCTCATGAGCGTGATCAACCCGGCGGACAAGGACTTCGTGCTTGAGACCATCATGAAGATGGCCAAATCCGGCATCAAGGGCGCCTTCGGCGACGGCAAGATCTTTGTGAGCGAAGTGGAAGAGTCCTACACCATCAGCTCCGGGGTCAAGGAAACCGAGTTTGCCTCGGAAAGGGGGCCGGTATGAAAGAGGTGATCGCGGTCGTACGCATCAACATGATGAACCAGACCAAGGCGGCCCTGACCGAGGCCGGCATTGACGCCTTCTTCGTGCACGAGGCCCATGGTCGCGGCAAGGGGTTTGTCAATCCCAAGGTGCTAGAGGGTGTGCAACACGGCTATGAGGAGGCCGCCTCCCTGCTGGGCGCCAAAGGCCAGCTCTACCCCAAACGGTTGGTAACGGTGGTGGTCAAGGACGAACTGGTCGATGATGTGGTCCAGGCGATTATCGCCACCAACCAGACCGGCAAGGCCGGGGACGGCAAAATTTTCATCCTGCCGTTGGCCGATGCGGTCCGGGTGCGTACCGGCGAGACTGGCCTGAAGGCCATAGTCTAAGCAAACAAGGAGAATGAACATGGCAACTCTGACCAAGAAAAAACTGGTGCAGTGGGCCCCGGCCGGGGTCAAGGCCGAGCTGCTCGCCAAATATCCAGCCAAGGTCGCCCGCAAGCGCGCCAAGCAGATCATGATCAATGAGGCCCAGGGTAACGAGACCCCGGAGATCTCCGCCAACGTGCGCACCACCCCGGGCATCATCACCATGCGCGGCTGCACCTACGCCGGTTGCAAGGGAGTGATCATGGGGCCGACCAGGGATATCGTCAACCTGGTGCATGGTCCCATCGGCTGCTCCTTCTACGCCTGGCTGACCCGGCGCAACCAGACCGATGCCGGCGTCGATGGCGAGAATTACATGCCCTACGCCTTCTCCACCGACATGCAGGACTCGGACATCATCTTCGGCGGCGAGAAGAAGCTGGCGGCGGCCATTCAGGAGGCGTACGACCTCTTCCACCCTCGCTCCATCGCCGTGTTCGCCACCTGCCCGGTGGGGCTGATCGGCGACGATATCCATACCGTGACCAAGCGGATGAAAGAGAAGTTCGGCGACTGCAACGTCTATGCCTTCAGTTGCGAAGGGTACAAGGGCGTTTCCCAGTCCGCCGGCCATCATATCGCCAACAACCAGGTCTTCCGCCATATCGTTGGTGAAAACGATGCGGAAAAACCCGGCAAGTACAAGATCAACCTGCTGGGCGAGTACAACATCGGCGGCGACGGCTTTGAGATTGACCGGATCTTTAAGAAGTGCGGCATCACCAATATCGCCACCTTTTCCGGCAACTCGACCTATGACCAGTTCGCCTCGGCCCACAAGGCCGACCTTAACGCGGTCATGTGCCACCGCTCCATCAACTACGTGGCCGACATGCTGGAGACCAAGTATGGCATTCCCTGGATCAAGGTGAACTTCATTGGCGCCGATGCCACTGCCAAGTCGCTCAGGAAAATCGCCCAGTATTTTGGCGACCAGGAACTGATCGACACGGTGGAAAAGGTGATCGGTGAGGAGATGCCAGCGGTTTTGGCGGCTCGGACCGATGTCCGCACCCGCACCGAGGGCAAGACCGCCATGATTTTCGTGGGCGGCTCCCGGGCACATCATTACCAGGAACTCTTCACCGAGATGGGGATGAAAACGATCTCCGCTGGCTACGAATTCGCCCATCGTGACGACTACGAGGGCCGCCAGGTCATCCCGACCCTGGAGGTGGACGCCGACAGCCGCAACATTGAAGAAATACATGTCGAGGCCGATCCGACCCGTTTTGCCCCGCGCAAGACGCCGGCCGAGTTCCAGGCCCTGGAGGATGCAGGCTTCAAATTCAAGCATTACGACGGGCTGGTTCCGGACATGGACAAGGGCACCCTCATCATCGACGACCTCAACCAGTATGAGGCCGAGAAATTGGTGGAACTGATGAAGCCGGACATCTTCTGCGCCGGCATCAAGGAAAAGTATTCCATCCAGAAGCTGGGTGTGCCCATGAAGCAACTGCACAGCTACGACTCCGGCGGCCCTTACGCCGGCTTCAAGGGGGCAGTCAATTTTTACCAGGAAATCGACCGGCTGGTAAACAGCAAGGTCTGGAGTTACATGAAAGCGCCCTGGCAGACGAACCCTGAACTCTCGGCCGCCTACGTGTGGGAATAACGTATCAGGCTGTAGACTGTAGGCTATAGGCT
>DYDL01000198.1 GCA_020717925.1 Desulfocapsa sp. | reverse complement strand
CCGTGAAGCCTTAACGGTCAACGGCCACGCGACCTCCCGCCGCTTGCCCGGCGCCCCACGCAATGCATAACGGGGGCGTCTTGAGCAAGACTGGCGGGTACTTGATCGACCGGTAGCCCGAGTCGACAAGAGCGCGCTCCGCTATGGTTCGTTGGTTTGCCGCTTCACCAGGGTACCACTCCGGTCGCCAAATTTTAGGTCGCTCATTTGCCGTGGCATTGGAGTGTAGTCACCATTTTGCAGAATCAGCGCAATGTCCGACTCATTTAATGGATTGCCAGCAAAAATGATATTTCCGGCTTGGCGCCAGCCCCCCGCATGCGTGAACAGCGGATATGGGTTGGCCAGCAAAATATACTCCGGCGTGGTGTCGCCGTCGAGGTCAATGGCCAACAACATTACTCTGGCGTTGTTGCGCAGGCTGGCCAGATCATAGTCCCACGCTTTTTTCTCAAAACGATTTTCGAGGTAATCCAGAAAAGCGGGATCGACGCTGGTGCCGGCCGGAAACGACGTAAGTTTAGCCACGATTTCCTCTTTGCCGAGGGCGGTCTCACGGTTTGCGGCGTCCCGTTCTTTTTTCTCCAGTGCCGCCTTGGCCTTGTTGCGGATAATTTCCGCCTTGGGGTGATTGACAAGTGCAACCATTTCCTGAAGGGCTGCGTTGCCTGCCCGACCAAGATTGAAGCGCAGGTATTGATAGTCGAAATGCTCCGCGTCGGCCTTGCCCGCGAGCAAGCGGCCGACTTGGCTGGCCGCTGCAATTCCTTGCGGGTCCAACAGAGGGGTGTGAATTGCCAAGAGGGTCACAATCAGTACCAGGGCAATCCAGGTATTATACCTGCCCAGCGAGGGCAGCCATCCTGCCTGAATGGCCGTCACAGAGTAGCTTGCCGCATACAAACTGGTGAGCCCAACCAATACCGCGCCCCAAAAACGATCCACCGACCATCCATATTGCAAAACACGCAACGACAGCGACCAGCAACAGAGTATTGCCAACACAGGCAGCAATACCAGCGCGGCGCGGATCAACCACTGCAAGAGTTTGGAGAATGGCGTTGGCCGCTCTCCATCCTGCCAGGCAGCGTTGGTAAGCGCGACGATGGCCAATTGCAGGCAAAGCATCAAGGGAGTGGCATGGCCTGTATTCCATAGGGGCTGCAAGCCAGTAAACGGCAAGGCCGCTAGAAACAGCAGCACGATCAGGGCCGCCAGCGGCAACAGGCGCGTCTGGAAGGCCAGAAGGTGACGGCGCATGGTGATGAGCGCCGAAGACTCATGCTCTTCCAAGGAAACCGCAAAACTGACGGCCATGGTCGTGGCCCAATAAAAAAAGAAGCGGTTGGTGAAAAGTGCCTGAAAAAAAAGAATCTTCAGAACCGAGAAAAGTCCGGCACACAAGAGCAGCAGCAACCAGAACAGACCGGTGAACATCAAGCAATTCGCGGCCAGCAGGGTATTGCGCCAGGCATCGGCAAACAACTCGGCATATGGTGGCATTTGGGCGCCAGTTCTCAACCTGCCTTGCAAAAACGGCAAGGCCACAAACCAGGCGGCTAGACTGACTCCACCAAAGACCGCCACGTCAGCAACCCACCATTGACCATGCATGACGCTGGAACCTTGCGCCGGAACAACGGACCAGCCGAGCCAACCAGCCGTGGCGGCAATCGCCAGGACCAACAGAGTCGCAACGGGCAAACTTCGCCGGGCGGTAAATTCACCGCGCAGGAAGTTGAAGGTGACCGGTCCAAGAACAGCCATTGAGTAAAGCGGCACAGCCCATACCAGGCAGGAAGGTTCAAAACTGTACGACTTGAACCATGAGTGCAAGGCGATCAAGGCGACGGCCTGGGTCAAACCTGACCATAACATAGATTGGCGCTGGGGAGTCATGTTGCTTACCGATGAATTCAATTGCATCTAAACCTCATTAAGTAAGAAAGGGGGCAAACCTGGACATCGGACAGGCCAAACTTATTTCCTAAATCAATAAAGCAGGTGTCCCGTTTCCAATTTAGGCACCAGCCACAACAGGTAGTCATACAATTTGGTGATTGCGTCGATTTCCCAGGCTATACGATTCATCACCAACCAGCATTTCAGGGCAGCGGGTTAAAGCGTAAAAGGACAAAGGGTTATTTCTTGGATGTCCTGGCGCAACGAAAACCCAGAGTGTCGAGCCTGAGTGCCGGGAAGTACCCGAGGCGATAAGCACAGCGGGCAATCTCCGACGCATCGTCCCAGGAGCCGCCGCGAATAATTTTTAAATTCTTAGCCTCGTCATACCGAGTATTGGTCCACTCCCATACATTGCCGGCCATGTCAAAACAGCCATAGGGACTTTTGCCGCCCAGATATTGCTGTACCGGAGTGGTGGTGCCGATGCCGGATTCCGCTGTATTGCACAATGTCTGGTCAAAGTTGTCACCCCAGGGGTACTTTCTCCCCTTTTCGCCCCGGGCCGCCTTCTCCCACTCCTCTTCCGTGGGCAACCGGAAGTTGCCGCCTTCCTTTGCAGAACGCCAATCACTGTAGGTCTTGGCCCCATACCAGGTAACACCGGTCACCGGATGGTCATCAAAGCCCGGCTCGACTTGATATTTGCCGTGTTTTGATTTCACTCTGCTACTATCAAAATCTATGAGCTGGTGCTTTTCTTTGTCTCGCGGCTCACTTCCCTGGGAGTGGTCAACAAGAAAGGCGCGGTACTGGCTGTTGGTGACCGGGAAGACATCCAGTTCAAAAGACTCCTGAATGGTGCGTTCCTCCTTATTGTCTCCGAAGAGGAAGATCCCGGCCGGTATTTCCAGCATGTCGCCGGGAATATACCTTTCCACCACATCCCGTGAGGCCTGTAGGCCGCCGATCTCGACCAGGGTGGATTCGTTCAATTCGATGAAACGTTTCACCAACCATTCGTCGTCCGGAAATGGCGGTTCCTGGAGGAAGATTTTTTTTAGGTTGCCGGTCACGGTGAGGCCAGTGCTCTTGGCCTTTTGCAGGTCATCTTCCGCCACGGCATCGAGGGGTTGAAGGGCCGCATACTGGAGGTCGACAAGGTGGCGCCAATTGCCCTTTATTCTGTGGTGCTCCTCTGGGTAGCAGAAGACGAGGAGGCACCATTTGACATACTGGAGAGGAACAAAATGTTTGGCTATGAGCTCTTTATGCGCTGGTATTTCCCACGGATATAGAGCATCGGCCAGAATAGCGTCCTTAACGGTTTCGGCCAACCGGGCAGTGAAGGCGAGCAGGTTCACGAAACGCTTCACCCGGCGCGGGTTGTCACCCACGCAGGCCACCATGAGAGCGAGCGGTGCTGTTGCGATGAAGTTATCCGACTTTCCAAGCAGGGATTTGATGTACTTCTCTTTCCTGCCCCCCTCAATGGGCGGCAGCGCAAGGGGCATTTGGATGATCTTGTCGAGATAGTCCTCGGGCCGGATGGCGGGCTCGCCGTGGTCTGCGTCATTTTCCGCCGATTTCAAAAAACGGTAGCGGTGGCGGATGCCTTTTTCCACCACCTTGGGGGAGACGCCGATCACGAAGAGATAGCCGGACAGGTCGAAGAAGGTTTTCATCGCCTCCAGCAATTCCACTGCCTTTTCCGGCAGGCAGCGGTCCAGGTCGTCGATAAAGGCTACAATCCGGAATGCCTCTGTGTCTGTCCCTTTTACCTTAACCGCCCCTTCCAGTTCATTCAGCACGTCGTAATAGAGGGAGGAAAGTCCAGTAGAGAGCTTTTCCGCGGCAGTTGCGGCTCGCTCATCCAACTCCTCCTCGCGCTTAACCGCCTTGGCCGCCTCGAACTCGATCCCCACAGGCCCTAATTTAAAATCGGCCTTGAGGCCGTAGGCAATGGCGGCCGCGACCCGTCCAATTTTTTTGGCCGCCGCCAGTAAAGTTTTCCTGAGAACCCTGTCAACCTTAGCCTCTCGCTCCAAGGCCGTTTCCATGGTCTTCAGAAAGGGGATGATGAGATGCTCCTCCTTCTGGTAGCGCCAGGGGTTGAACCAGACCGGCACCGGCCGGGGCTCCCCGCCACCCTCTTGCAGCCGCTTTTCAAGCTGCCTCATGAAGCTGGTCTTGCCCGTACCCCAATCGCCGTAGATGCCGATACAGAAAGGGGTGGAAAAATTCTTGTCGCGGATCATGGCCGCCAGGGTTTCGGTGGAACGACCAAAACCAAGCTGATCGACGCTGCTAAAACCATCGGTTTGGAAATTGAGCCGGTGCGGCATGATTGCTTCCTTTTCTGTGCCGAAAAATAGTCACTTGTCTGGAGCGGATACTTGGGAAGATATTTCCAGGGATGCTATAATTTGTCAAGGAAATGGGCTGGCCATCATCGCTTACGGTTGCCAGGATTGATGCCGGGGTGGGTGGAGGCCTGCCTGGCGCGTTCGTCCAAACGGGCGCGGGTCATCCGCTCCCGAAGACCGCCTTCCCTGACAAACGCCTGTTCGAGCTGGCCAAGCTGCCGGTCGAGCAGATAATTCGTCACCTTAATCAAGCCGAGGATGGCATTGGCGGCAATGGCCGGGTCGGCATGCTCGACCGCCTTTTTGAAGGTTTCATAATTTGCGCCCGGCGTACGCACCAGTGCCGCCAGCCGCCGGGCATGGGAATGATGCTTTTCCCACTCCGGAATGGTGCGCAGACGCAGGAAGTCGCGATAGTCAGCGAGAAGTTCCTCCAGGCTCGCCCGGGCGACGTTGGTCAGCTTGATCTCGGTTTCCTTTGAGGTGCCGGAGGCCATGCTGGCCTCGATAATATTCTGCTTCCCCGAGCGGGCTGCCTGCACCATCTGGTCCACGGTGCGGTCGCGACGTTCAAGGAAGCGGCCGCAGAAACGGACCGTGGCATCGTAAACGATTTCGGCCCGCTGGTAGGAGAGCAGGTTCTTGTAGCCGCCGTGCTTGGGGATGAAGCTGTTCTGCATAGTCAGGGCCTCGCTTTTTAAAGAAGGGGCCAAAGGGACGGCAGTGACCTAATGAGGGGGGTGTCGCTTTAGTCCCTTGGGTCGCTTGTGTCCTTGTGACATCACCAGTCATGCGGTAATTTCCCTTCATGCCAAACCGCGCCTTGGAGCCGAACAAAACCTATCAGGCTAAACCTGGGCCGTCAACGATATTGAGAGTTTGAGGATTAAAACACAAGGCCGCATCCACGAAGTTTTCCACAAAAAGGGATCTCATCACCAATAAAAAGCCCGCCAGGCGAAACGCCGGCGGGCCGCAAAATCATATGTGTCGGTTGCGTCAGGCGGCGCAGGCGCCATTGCCAAAAGCAGTCGGCGGCACGAGCAGGGGCATGAGCCGATTACCTGCAGCCCGGGTCGACATCACCAC
>DYDL01000197.1:3752-5400 GCA_020717925.1 Desulfocapsa sp. | reverse complement strand
TATGCAACCGCCGGGCAAAGGTCAAGAGTGTTTTGGTTGAGCAGGACAACGGCATGGGCGGCCATGCCCTCGCCCTGACCGGCAAAACCCATGCCTTCGGTGGTGGTGGCCTTGAGATTGATCGCCGCGGCCGGGGCGCCGCAGGCCGTGGCCAGCAGCTCCCGCATGGCCGGAAAGTATGGAGCCAGTTTTGGGGCTTGGGCGATCACCGTGATGTCGGCGTTGCCCAGGACAAATCCCTGCTGGCGGGCCAGCAGCATGACCTGCCGGAGCAGGAGCAGGCTGCTGATTCCGAGGTAGGCGGGGTCTGAATCCGGGAAATGGCACCCCAGGTCGCCCAGGCCGGCACCGCCCAGGATGGCGTCGCACAGTGCGTGGGTCAGCACGTCGGCGTCCGAGTGGCCGAGCAGTCCGCGGTCGTGGGCAATGGTGACTCCGCCCAGCACCAAGGGGCGGCCTGCCACCAGTCGGTGGGCGTCATAACCGTGGCCGATTCTTGATGTGGTCAGGTGGGGGGCCGGGTTGATACGTTCAGCCAGGATGGCCTCGGCCATTTCCAGGTCAGCGGGCCGGGTGATCTTGATGTTGAGTTCGGCTCCCTCCACCACGGCGACCGGAATGCCGATACGGGCCAGCAGACTGGCCTCGTCCGTGCCGGTGAAGCCGCTTCGCCTTGCCGCGACATGGGCCTGTCGCAGGATCTCGGTCCTGGCAGCCTGCGGGGTCTGGGCTTGCCAGAGGCCCTGGCGCTCCACGGTGTTTTTGATCAGGTTTTCCTTGTCCACCGCCTTTAAGGTGTCCTTAACCGGTAGCGCGGCTATGGCGGCGCCGGTGCGTCTGGCCTCGGCCAGGCAGCGCTGCACCAGGGCCGGCGTCACCAGGGGGCGGGCGCCGTCGTGGACAATGGTGAATTCCACCCCCTCCGGCACCGCGGCAAGGCCTTTTGCTACTGACTCCTGCCGCAGGAGGCCGCCCGCGACCAGCCGGGTGGAGCGGTCCAGGCCGTGCGCGCTCAGAATGTCGGCAGCCGCGCCCAGGCTATTCTCCGGCACCACCAGGATAAGCGGCCCGATACCGACACTCGCCGCCAGGGCCCGGATGGTATGGACGATCACCGGCACCCCGGCCAGGGGCAGGAACTGCTTCGGGATCGCATGACCCATCCGCAGGCCTGCCCCGCCGGCGGGTATTACAGCGGCAGCGGTCTCTGGCATCTTTTTATCCTGATACTGCTAGCAGCTAGCGGCTGGCATCCGAAGGCAAGCCTGTCCAGATGAGGATTAACAAAAAAAGGAGTGGGCTGTAAGCCGAATTCTGTACCCCTTGCGGGGCCATGATCATTTCTCTAGGATGCCGGTCGCCCGGCACCTCAAGCAACCTACCCGGAAACTTTGGACGGGCCGCCCTCAAACGTTTCCCTATTTGGTCTTGCACCGAGTGGGGTTTGCCGTGCCCTCCATGTCGCCATGAAGGCGGTGAGCTCTTACCTCGCCGTTTCACCCTTACCGTTCCGGAACAAGTTCCGGGCGGCGGTCTGTTTTCTGTGGCACTTTCCTCGGGGTCACCCCCAGTTCGCGTTACGAACCACTCTGCCCTGCGGTGTTCGGACTTTCCTCCGGCCGTATGCACGACCGGCGATCATGCGCCC
>DYDL01000197.1:0-3493 GCA_020717925.1 Desulfocapsa sp. | reverse complement strand
GTCATTGTAAAGCTGGGGCGGGATGTTCATGTAGCAGCCCTGGCAGACGCCGTTGGTTACCCCTACCACGGCCACGCCGTTTCTTTTGGCGCGCAAGAGTTCGTATTTTTTCAGATGGGCGGCGGTGATCTTTTTGGCCTTGTCGTCCCGGTCCTGCTCAATTTTTTTCTTCTGGCTGGCCAGTTCCTCGGACTTGGCGGCGATCTGTCTTGCGATCGTGCTCAACTGGCCTTCCTCTTCCTCGCACATGGCCAGATCGTTGACGATGCTCTTCTGGTCGGTCTCAGCCTGCTCCATGAGGCGCACGATCTCTTCCTCCCGGCTGTTGTTCGCCTTCTTGGCCTCCTCGATTTCCCTGAGCAGGCTCTGATACTCCCGGTTGGTTTGAACATTCATCAGCTTGACCTGGCGTTCCTTCAGGCGAGCGGCCTGGTCCTCGGTCTCGGCCTCCAGTTCGCGGCGGCGGCTCTCGCTCTGGGCAATTCTTGCCTGCAGGGTTTCGATGCCAGCCTTGCGCGTGTTAATGCCGCTGCGCTGCTCTTCCAGATCGGCCAGGCCCTTGGCTATTGCCTGGTCCAGCAGTTGAAGTTCGCGGTCAATGGTCTGTAGTCCAATCAGGTCTTTGATGTGCTTTTTCAACTCCTTCTCCTCACAAAGTCGGGTTATGGTTAACAGTGATATGCTTGGCTATTCTGGCGCAGCGGCACAAAGGGGTCGCGCTGCGTGGTTGTGGAATAAACTTCAGCTTCATGGCCGTTGTGCGCCAGTCGTTTTTTTAGCACATCGGCCAGCACGGGCACGATGACGTTTTCAGTTGGAAAATGGCCGGCGTCCACAATGCAGAGGCCAACCGCTTCGGCCCAGCGGGCGATGCTGAGTTTGACCTCGGCGGTCACCAGGATCTGACTACCCGCCTGCCAGGCGGCTTCGGCCAGATCAGCGCCGCTGCCGCCGCAAACCGCCACCCGGTCGATGGTGGCTGGCAGTTTGCCGACCAGTCGCAGGGTCGGGGTGGCGAGGGATGCCATGAGCGTGGCGATGAAGGCGTCCGCGGCCAGGGGGGGAGCGTAGCGCCCGATACGGCCCAGGCCGTTTTCTTTTTTCTCAAGGGCTCCGTGATCCGAGGCAAAGGGCACGATGTTGGTCAGCCCGAGGCGGGCGGCCAGCACGTCGTTGACCCCGCCGGCAGCCAGATCGAGGTTGGTGTGGCAGGCCACCACGGCCATGTTCTGCTGGGTCGCCATTGCCAGCAGTCGGCCCAGGGGCTGGTCGGTGCGCATGGTCTTCAAGGGATGGAAGATGATGGGGTGATGGGTGACCAGGAGGTTGGCCTGCAATGCATGGGCCTCGGCCATGACCTCGACGGTGGGGTCCAGGGCAACCAGGATGCCGGTTACCGCCATGGCGGGGTCGCCTACCAGGAGGCCGACATTGTCCCAGGGAGCTGCCAGGGAAAAGGACGCAATGTCGTCGAGGGCGGCGAGCACCTCCTGTAATCTGACGCCGGGTCGGGCCATATGGTTTTCTGCCTGCCTCAAAAGAAAAAAGGTGCGGCCTCAAGCGGGGCCGCACCTTGTGTCTCAGTACCCTGGAGGTTTTCCCTGCCAGGGACGGTTCTGGTAAATTTTTTTAAATGATGCCTGCCGGTGTTCAATATTGGAATCTCGGTCTGCAAGTCATGGTGGGCCCACCTGGACTCGAACCAGGGACCGACCGGTTATGAGCCGGTGGCTCTAGCCAACTGAGCTATAGGCCCATGTCACGTATGTTCGTATTGGCAAACAACCACCTTACCATTTTACTAAAAAATATCTGAACGGCATATTAAACATGCAAGCATTAATAAAAGCAACAGAAAATTTATACATCCGCGGAACATCTGGTTGGAAAAAGTGGTTAAAATATGTAACTACTCAGGTTGCTTGGTCTGTTAGACTGTAGTCTGTTAGCATAAAAATGATCGGGAATAAGGGGGCAAATCCTGCCCCTCCTGGTATTTTTCCGTTGCGAATAAACTAAACACCTTCAGACTATCCACCTGGGTAGCAAGGATGGCAGTCATGGAAAATGGCACTATGCGCACCCTGGGCTTTGTTTTGCTCGGCGCCTTGCTTTCCGGCGTTACGGCCTGGTTTATCGCCATGCGGCGGGAGGCCCGGCTGCGGGCTGGTTTTGCCGTCGTGGAGACCGACAAGCGGGTGCTGGAGGAGCGGCTGCAAGGCCGGGACCGGCAGGTAGAGCGCCTTGATGGCATGCTGGCCGGGGTCCGCGAGGAAATCGAAGTCAGTCGGCAGACCGCCACCCAGCAGCATGGCCGCATTGCCGAACTGGAGACCATGCTGGCCGAGGAGCGGCGGCAGTCGGGCGAGAAGCTGGCCCTCTTGCACGAGGCCCGCCGGGAACTGACCGACGTTTTCAAGGCCTTGTCGGCGGAAAGCCTGCGGAGCAATAACCACTCCTTCCTGGATCTGGCCAAGGAAACCCTTGGTGGCTTCCAGGGCAAGGCCAGGCAGGATTTCGAGGCCAGCCGGAAGTCCATGGAGGAGATGGTCAAGCCCCTGCATGAGTCCCTGGGCAAGATGGATTCCCAGGTGCGGGAGCTGGAAAAGGAACGCACCCATGCCTATGCCGGCTTAAGCGAACAGGTGAAGGCGCTGGCCCTCGGCCAGACAGCCCTGTATGGTCAGACGACCAACCTGGTCCAGGCCCTGCGAACTCCGGCGGTGCGCGGCCGCTGGGGCGAGATTCAACTAAAAAGGGTGGTGGAGCTGGCCGGCATGCTGGCCCACTGCGACTTCGTGGAGCAGGAGTCAGCGACCACGGGCCAGGGGAGGCTACGGCCCGACATGGTTATCCGCCTGCCTGGCGGCAAGAACATCGTGGTCGATGCCAAGGCGGCGCTGCAGGCCTATCTCGAGGCTTTGGAGGTGGAAGGCGAGGAGGCGAAAAAAGCCAAGCTGGCCGAGCATGCCCGGCAGATCCGCACCCACATCCAGCAGCTCGCCAGCAAGGGTTATTGGGAACAGTTCCAGCCCACTCCGGAATTGGTGGTGCTCTTCCTGCCGGGTGAGAATTTTTTCAGCGCCGCCCTGCAGCAGGATCCGCAGCTTATCGAATTCGGGGTGGACCAGCGCGTCATCCTCGCCACCCCCACTACCCTC
This sequence comes from Desulfocapsa sp., assembly GCA_020717925.1. Lineage (GTDB taxonomy): Bacteria > Desulfobacterota > Desulfobulbia > Desulfobulbales > CG2-30-60-27 > CG2-30-60-27. The sequence continues at coordinate 332 of DYDL01000197.1, read as the reverse complement.
ATCGCCCTGCTCAAGTCGGTGGCCTACGGCTGGCGGCAGGAGCAGATCACCGAGCATGCCCATCTGATCAGCGAACTGGGCAAGGAGCTGCACGAGCGCCTCCGGACCATGTCCCACCACTTTATCGAGATGCGCAAGGGGCTGGAGCGCGCGGTGGCGGCCTACAACCAGGCGGTCGGCTCCTTCGAGGGGAGGGTGCTGGTATCGGCCCGCAAGTTCGGCGATCTGGACAGCCTGGTGAAGAAGGAGATCCCGCTGCTCGAAACCGTGGACACTGCGGCGCGTGGGCTGCGGGAGGACACACACTGATCACCAGATGGTCCGGACGTGCT
>DYDL01000196.1 GCA_020717925.1 Desulfocapsa sp. | reverse complement strand
CAGCTCTCACTCACATATAGCTGTAGCCAACCGGCGAGGCTGACTGCTTCTGGTCGATGATGGCGTTGACGATTTCGTCAAACAGCCGCTGCGCGCCCCGATAACCGAGATGGAGGATGCGTTGGCCACCCATGCGGTCATGGATCGGGAAGCCCAAGCGGATGAGCGGGATACCGAGTTTCCGCGCCAGCGGGTAACCCTTGCTGTGGCCGATGATCAGGTCTGGCGCCAGTCCGGTCGCCTCTTCGGCAATCTCGAAGAAATCCGTGCCCTCGCGCACGGCCGGGGTTTCCAACAGCAACCCGTCGGTAACCGCCTTGATCGCCTCGGTCAGATGGCCGCTCTTGCCACCCGAGGCGCAAAGCACCGGGACCACGCCGATCTCGGAGAGAAAGGCGGCCAAGCCCACCACCAGGTCTTCCTCGCCGTAGAGCACCGCCCGTTTGCCGGAGAGGTATTTGTGGCCATCTACCATGGCGTCGATCAGTCGGCCGCGCTCAGCGCTGTATTTGGCCGGCATGGCGTCACACCCGCTCAAGGCGGTCAGCACATCAAGGAAGGCATCGGTCTCGCGGATGCCCATGGGCAGACCCAGGCAATGGCGGGGCAGGCCGAAGCGCTTGTGCAGCAGCGCACTGCCGTCAGCGTAGTCAACCAGGGTGCGGCCAAAGGCGATGGCCGCCCGGCCGGCGCCGCTCTTCTTGATCTCGGCGATGGTGGTGCCTCCTGCCGGGATATTCTGGTAGCTGCTCAAGGCCGGGCCATCCAGGGTGTCGGAGTAGTCGGGCAGGAGCACCGGGTTCAGGCCAAAGTCCGCCATGATCTCGCGCAGGTGGCGCAGGTCGGCCGGCGACACCAGACCGGGAAGCACGGTCACCGTGTCATTCTGTGGACCAGCCTCGGCCAGTGTGTCGATGAGGGCAGTGACCGCACCGTGGAAGCCATCCATGTGGGTGCCGGAATAGCTCGGGGTGCTGACCCGCACGATTGCCGGTAAGAGTGACGGATCGTTCACCTCGCGGGCATACTCATGCAGGAAGCGGCCGACGTCGTCGCCAATGGTCTCGGTGAGACAGGTGGTGGCGATACCGATCAGCGTCGGGTGATACTTTTTGATGACGTTGGTCAGGCCGAGCTTGAGGTTGGGGCCGCCGCCAAAGATGGCGTTCTTCTCACCCAGGGCCGACGAGGCAATGTCGATGGGCTCGTTGAAGTGGCTGATGATGTAACGGCGCATATAGGTGGCGCACCCCTGCGAGCCGTGCAGGAAGGGGACAGCACCCTCCACGCCCTTGAAGGCCAGGGACGCGCCCAGCGGGGCGCAGAGTTTGCAGGCATTGGTGGTGGAAACATATTTCGGGGGCATGCCGGTCATGCTGTCACCTCTTGTCTTCTTCTTTTGCTAAACCGCTAAACACCTACAGACTATTCACCTGTCGTGCATCCTCGGCACAAAATGCCAGACCGGGCTCATGACCGAGGCATAGACCTCGCGAGCAAAGTTCAGCATGCCGGAAAAGCCGGCCAAACATTCCTTACGCTCGTGGTTGTGATCGCAGAAGCCGACGCCGAGCTTGTAGGCAATGGGTCGCTCCTTGACTCCGCCCACGAAGATGTCGACGCTCTTTTCCTCGAGAAAGGCGGTAAGCTCCAAGGGGTTGGCGTCATCCACGATGATCGTGCCCGGGTCGCAGATCTCGGCCAGTTCCTGGTAATCCTCCTTGGTGCCGGTCTGTGAGCCGACCATGGCGACACTCATGCCCAGCATGCGGAAGGCCTTGACCAGGGAGAAGGCCTTGAAGGCGCCGCCGACGTAGATGGCCGCCTTCTTGCCGGCCAGAGCCTGCTGATACCGTTTCAACTCCGGCATGATGGCCGATACCTCCTGGCGCACCACCTCGCGGGTCCGTTCAATGATCTCCGCATTTTTGAAATGGGCGGCCACCGCGTAAAGCGAGTCGGCCATGTCCTCGATACCGAAATAGGAGACGCGCAGCGACGGGATGGAGTATTTCTCCTCCATCATGTTCGCCAGGTCCATGGTGGATCCGGAACACTGCACCACGTTCAGGGCCGCGCCATGACAGCGGCGGATGTCGTCCACCCGGCCGTCGCCGGTGATATTGGCAACCACCTCGATACCCATGCGCTGGAAATAATCGCGAACCAGCCAGATCTCTCCGGCCAGGTTGAAGTCACCAAGGATATTGATGCTGTAGGGCGAAATCCCCTTGATGTCGCCGGTGCCGACCAGGCGGAACATGGCCCGGCAGGCGGCCTGATATCCGGCCCGCTTGTTGCCCTTGAAACCCTCGGACTGCACCGGAATTACCGGGATACCAGTCTCTTCCTCTACCGACTTGCATACCGCCTCCAGGTCGTCGCCGATGATGCCGACAATGCAGGTGGAGTAAACAAAGGCGGCCTTGGGCGCATGGCGGGCGATCAGTTCAATCAGGGCACCGCGCAGTTTTTTCTCGCCGCCGAAGATGACGTCGCGCTCCTGCAGGTCGGTGGAGAAACTCAAACGGTGCAGGTCCGGGCCGGATGAGAGCGCCCCGCGGATATCCCAGGTATAAACAGCGCAGCCGATGGGGCCATGCACCAGATGCAGGGCGTCGGCAATGGGGTAGAGCACCACCCGCGAGCCGCAGAAGACACAGGCGCGTTGACTGACCGCCCCGGCCAAACTGTCGCGGTCACAGGCAATCTCGCACGGGGTATCGGTGCCGGTGCGGTGGATCTGCTCTTTACGTTCATCAAGTATGGCTGCCTGCATGTGTGGTCTCCTCCATGTCCTTTACTCTTAGGACATAGCAACCGGCGTGCCAGTTTGACTTTGTGTTTTATATCAGGATGTTATGATGAGATCGTCCGGATTCGGACAAGGCTGGCGTTAATCGTGGTCGCAAGCACTACAAAAAGGGAGCGATGCCGACATTTTTGTAGCGTTTTGCGGTGTTGGATCTTGAAAAAGAGGGGGGAGGAATTGCTGCTTCAACATCAACCGTTGCTGTGTAGCGAAAAGTTATGACGAGGTAATTTTCTTTACTCTACCTTGACAATACTTGTTTAAACTTATATAAAATACTTATAAACAGCATCAAGTGGCATACGAGAGCCCTGCGGCAACTCCGCAAAGTTGACCGCCAAGACAATGCTGCCATTCGTCTCGCCGTCAATAGCTTGGCCTCCATGCCCTCCTGTTCCGGAGTCAAGGCCTTGACCAATCATGAGTACGGCTACCGGTTACGTGTTGGGCGTTACCGGGTGTTTTTCGATTTTGACGGCGAAGTTCGGATCGTTGAAATTCAGGAGGTAAAAAAACGCAATGAACACACGTACTGACATTCAAATCATCCATGGCCGGGACGGTGCTCCGGCCTTCGTGGTTATGCCTTACGCTGATTGGCTGGCAAGCCGTGACCGGCATGAATCCTTGGTGCCCAACGAGGTGGTCAATCTCACCTTTGACCACGACTGGACGCCCATGCGGGCCTGGCGCGAACATCTTGGCCTGACACAAGCCGAGGTTGCCGCCCGCGTCGGTATTTCCCAGGCGGCCTATGCCCAGATGGAAAATGTCGCTAAGCCTCGGGCGGTAACGCTTAAGAAAATCGCAGGGGCGCTTGGACTGACGCTGGAGCAAATTGATTTCTAGCTGTGTCAATGATAAAGATTTGCCCCCTATCTTCCCCAAAAGAGGGGCAGGGCATCTGAAAATAAAGACGGTCCGGGTGCTCGTCAAAAAAAACGTAATGACAACGTCAGTGCGTTTTGCTATAATCAGGCAAAATACAGGAGGTTCTGGCATGCCCACATTGAGCCCAGCCAAAAGCAAGCGCGAGACGCTGAATATCCGGATCAAGCCCGAGGAGCGGAGCCTTATCGACCAGGCCGCCAGCCTGCGGGGGAAGAACCGCACCGATTTCATCCTGAGCGCCGCGCGGCTGGCAGCGGAAGAGGTGTTGCTGGAGCAGGCAACCATCACCGCCACTCCGGAAGCCTATGCCAAGTTTCTCGCGCTGCTCGACCAGCCGCCCAGCCCCAATAAGCGGTTGCGCAAAACCATGCAAACCAAGGCGCCCTGGGAAAAGGCATGACCCTTTCGCCGCCCGCGCCGCTGGCTGCTTATCACGACTTTGAGACCTTCTTCTCTGGCGTGGAAAGCCTGGACGCCTGGCTCAAACGCCGCGCCTTGAAAAACCAAGCCAGCGGGGCATCGCGGACCTTTGTTGCCTGTGAGGGAAAACGCGTCGTCGCCTATTACGCCCTGGCGTCGAGCGGTGTTGCCATAGCCGCAGCCGTGGGCCGCTTTCGCCGCACCATGCCCGACCCCATCCCGGTTGTGGTTCTCGGACGCTTGGCAGTGGACCAGGATTTTCAGGGCCAGGGGTTGGGCCGCGCCTTGGTCCGTGACGCCGGTTATCGGGTTATCCTGGCTGCCGACGCCATCGGTATCCGTGGCCTGCTCGTACATGCCATCTCCGCCGAGGCCAGGGCATTTTATGAAGCGGTCGGTTTCGATCCCTCTCCGTTAGACCCAATGACCTTGATGATTACCCTGGCCGACCTGAAGGCAAGCCTGTAGCGGCAAAAGGGAGACGCGACCAAACCGCACTCCTTGGCTACACCACTGGGCGCACTTGAATTCAAATTGACACCTCCCTACAATATATTTACGATGTAGTTATGAAACCGCTGCGCTTTGCATGGGATGTCCAAAAGAGTGTCTCTAACGAACGCAAGCACAACGTCTCGTTCGAGGAAGCGCAAGCAGTGTTTCTTGATGAGAATGCCTTATTAATCCATGACCCGGATCATTCTGACGAAGAGGACCGTTTCATTCTGCTTGGTTTAAGCGCTAACATTCGCCTGCTGGCAGTATGCCACTGCTATCGGCAGGGCGATGAGGTAATCAGAATTATCTCCGCGCGGAAGGCAAGCCGCGCTGAACAGAGATGTTATTGGGCAAGGTGAGCGTCATGAGAAAAGAATACGATTTTTCCAAGGCCGAGAAAAACCCCTATGCCAGCAGACTCAAGCGGCAAATCACCCTGCGGATGGATGAGGGCACCATCGGGTATTTTAAAGAATTGGCCCAGGAGGTCGGGGTCCCATATCAAACGCTGATCAACCTCTATTTGCGCGATTGTGCCGCTTCTCACAAAAAGCTTGCCCTGCACTGGAAGCCTGCATAGGTGTGCAATGGCTGATTTAAAGTTCAAACCCCTGCCCCATGATCATGAGGCTTTCCTGAAAAAGGCTGCGAAACGTAAAGAGTTCAGCAAAGCTCACGAAGATCTGGAAGAAGAGTACCAGCTTACCCGCGAGATGCTGGCCGCGCGTGCCAAGTTTGGCCTAACGCAGGAGGGTGTTGCCGAGTTGATGGGCACCACGAAAAGCGCGGTATCACGTCTGGAGG
>DYDL01000195.1 GCA_020717925.1 Desulfocapsa sp. | reverse complement strand
ACGTTCATCGCCTCCAAGAAATCCACCGCTGTCGCGTCGAACGGCGTCGAAAAACAGTCCAAGCCCAGATGGTTGGCCGCTTCCTTCAATTTTGGCTGCCAGTCCCACGGCGTGTAGGCTTCGCCATAAAGCTCGTAGAGGTTTTTGCCGTCCCAGAGCGTTCCTTTGCGGATTTGGAAGTATTCGTTCCTGCACTGGATCGTGATCGTGTCCGGTGTATAGGTCTGCAGCTTGATGGCATCCGCCCCGGACTCATGTGCGGCTTCGACTAGGCGAAGGGCAACATCGAAGTCTTGATGATGATTGGCTGACAGTTCGGCAACAATCAGTGTCTTCTCGATGATGTTGGTGCGGCCGATATTCATGGTTGTTGACGCTGTCCGCCTGGACCAGCCGGTGTTGAGCGAATGTATGATTTCGTCTGTTCGACGCCAATGTTCGCGATGACGTCCAAGATGGAAAGATGGCTGCAGAAGGTCTCGGTGCCATGCTGAGGGTAGGGAGCCGGAGAGAAGTCTTGAAAGCACAGCCGGACTTTCGCCTTGGAGAACACGCCATCCTTTTCAAGATACTCGGCCGAACCAACCGGGCTGAGATACTTCTCGCAGCCGAAATGTTCGCAGATGCCGAGCAGTTTCTCTGAACGGCTTCCTGAAACGCCGAGTTGGCTTGCACAGCCCAAAGAGGGATGTAGCGCCAGTTGATGCGCCACTCGTTGAATAATGGCCATATTCAATTCTGCCAGGCGATCCAAGGAGTCGTCGTTCAACAATTGCAACACAGCGTTCAACTCTGCAAAAAACGGGTGGCGGCAGTAATTCTGTTCGATGAGGGAGGCATGTTTCCGGCGCCACGGGTTCTCCGCAATAATGCGAATGTCCCGGATAAGTTGGCTCAGGCTTTCATGGCGCACCGGGACAGTCAGCCAATGCGGCTGGCCGTGCACCAGCACCCGATTGCGTTGCTGCCATGATTGTTTCTCAAACTGCACATCGTCCAGGAACACGAAAACGTCCGCCTCGCTCATCAGGTTGAAATACCCCGCCCACGGAAGGTAGGTGGGCTGCATGATGACGATGGTCTTCTGATTCATGCCGCCGGGCCTCTCAAACATGCGCCTTCAGGTCATTGACGAGATCAATGGTCTCACCCCTCAGGACTCGATCCAGCACGTAAGGGCGATAACCGTCCTTTGGCCGCCGGGCTTCTTCTGCCCCCCGGAACAGCGTTTGCATCCGCGGGTCGGCCCGGAGAATCTCTTGTGATTGCCCGGAGAGCTTCTGATTGTTCTCTTGGAAGGTGTCGTTGAACACCAAACAATACTGGTGCAGGAACGTCATGCGCTCCTGAGTCAGCCAAGGACGATATCGGAGGGCGTGTTCGTTGCCGCTGTCAAAATTGGCTTCTTCGAAATCCTGAATGGTTTTGGGCATGTTCAAACCGAGGGCCTTCTCGACATGCTCGTAAAGCGGGGTGAACGGCAAAGGAAGAAACAGATACGTCAGAGCACGGACAAACGGGTTGATCTGTTTCAACTTCAACATCAGTTCCACATTGAGCCGCAACTCTTCATCCGTTTCGCCGGGCAAGCCGACGATGAAGTTGTGCGTGGTGGTGATCCCTTGCTCGAAAAGCCGCCGGTTGATCTCCGGCACCTGCGCCAGATCTAGATGCTTCTTGAGCAGTTTGAGCAGGCGGGGAGATGCCGATTCAATGGCATAAATGGTTGTTTGCACCACGCCCCCCATGGCGGAAATGATCTCGGGGCTGAGACAGTTCATGTGGGCGATGCACTGTTCGAGGAAGAAGCCCTTCGCCCGCAACGATCGAAGGAGGCTCAGCGCACGCTCCTTCCGAACCAGAAAGTTGTCGTCACCGAAACTAAACACTCGCGCGCCGGTGGACTGGTGGAGGCTTTCCACCTCGGCCATGACATGGCGCGCACTCCGGTAGCGCCAACTGGGCGACTGCCGCCGGATTCCTTCCTCGACACCGTGGCGGTAGCAGAAACTGCACTGGAACGGGCAGCCCTTGCTGGTCATGATCCGGAAGTAATAGGGCTGTTGCCCAGGATTGCACTTCTCACCCAGCAGCTCCCATCGGGGAACGGGAAACACATCCAGATCGTTTTCAAGGAACCGGGGTCCATTGTGCGTGATTTCTGTTCCGTGCCGCCACGACAATCCGGCGAGGTCGTTCAAGGGGCGTTTGCCTTCCAAATGCTGGATCAGTTCCAGCAACGTCCACTCCCCCTCGTAACGCACCACAAAATCAACTTCATACTCCTTTAGCAACAGATCGGGAAACAGGGAGGCCATCACACCCCCCAAGCAAATGGGGGTTCCCGGGCTTAACTGCCGGATCTTGGCAGTGAGGCTGCGGGCATTCTTCATGAATTCCCCAATGAAGACCGTCATGCCGATCAGGAGGTAGTCGCCACGCCGGATCTTGTCCCAGTCTATTTCCTCCACCGCAGTGTCCACGACTTCAGCTTTATAACCATGAACATCGAGAAAACCGGCCAAGTTGAGCAACGCAACCGGCGGATCGAACCGCAAGACCGACCGAGTGGACGTATGGGTCCTGCTTCCCGGATTGATCAACAGTATTTTTGCGGACATGGTGAAGTGTTGTTTCTTCTTTCTCTTTTCCTAGCACTTGCGCGAACGTCCGTCCACCCCCAATGCACCGTGCGACCCCCCCCCGTGGTATCGGAGCGTCAGAGGCAAAGAAGATGTTGAGGGGCAGCGCCGAGCGAATTCAAGTGAAGCAAGCCTGAAACTACTGTTCAAAATGCGGGCCTTAGCCGTGACGGCGTCCCCACATCACCACATCGGCATTTGAAACCAGATGATCGTTCTGAATGTTCTGGAATTCGGTCTGAAAAACCCGCAGATCCTCGCCCGCAACTCCCAAACCGTTCGTCATCTGGTCGAAAAGCTCGTGCTCGCGATAGAAAGTCATCGCGCAACCTTCCTCGCCCGTTTCCGCGCAGCCGAGCACAAAGCTGTCCGGCGCAACCTGCCTGCCGCGGGCATAGCGGTAATCGCGAGGCGTTCGCGCCCGAAGAAAAACGTGGGCCTTTGAGGCCAGCAGGGGGCGTAATTGTTTCAGGAGCCGGTAGTATGAGTCGCGTTCGAGGTAGTAGATGACGTTGGCCAAGGACAGGCAGTCAAACGGCCCGCGAAGACCGTCGGGCAGGCCGAGGTTGAGGTCGTGCAAGAAAAACTCGGATCGGCTTCCCGCGCCTTCCAGCAAGGCGAAGTTATGGTTGGCGTCAGCAATAGATTGGGAATTGAAATCTATGCCCGCCACATCCCAGCCGTATTGGTAGAACAGCGCGAGGTTGTTCCCATTGCCACAGCCAAGTTCCAAGACGCGTCCCGACTTCTGGTGAAGCCCCTCCTTGAAAAAGAAGCGAATCAGGTAGTCGTCTGGATACTTAAGGCCACGCAGATCTTTGATGTTCATCGTTGTTCTCCTTCAGTTGTCATTAGGAAAGGCGTGTGGGTCAGTCGCTGGCGTGGCATCCTGTTTCCCGGCCGTTCTAATCGCTTGGATGACCCGCTCGATGCCGGCTCCGTCAACGAGTTGCCGGCCCCGTGCGCTCATCTGCTTTCGTCTGTCGGCGGCAGATTGCAGTGCCTCGACGGCCCGACGGAGCACATCGGTCGTCAGATGATCGGGGGGACCCATGTTCAGGCCCGCGCCTTCGCGATGAACGGCTTCAACTTGCAACCGCTGGTTATCGGCCAAGACCAAAAGCAACATGGGCAGCCCCATGAACAGAAGCTCGGAACTGGTCGTGCCGCCGGCTGCGATGGCCGTGTCAGCCCACGCCATCAGTTCCGGCATGTTCGTTGCGTCCACAACCAGCTCAAACGCCGGCTTTGAGCCGCGGATCGCAGCTTGAAGCTTCCCCAGATGTGGATTGCTGCCCCCCACAACGATCTTCGTCTTCACGTCGAGGCCGCACAGGGCCTCAATCACCTTGCCGGTGACGTTGTTGGGATCGGAACCGCCCAGCGTGAGCAAAATGTTCCGGGCAGCCTTCGGAATCGAACGCTTCCAGTTCCGCCATGCTTGAAACTGTTCCCTCAGAAGCACGTAGCGCGGCCCCAGCAGGAGCCGGGCATGCTTTTCCCGCTGCTGGTAGAGTCTCGCATCCGCACAGAGATCCTGGTTCAGAATGACGTCGGCGCTATAGTGCGTGGCGTGCCCGTAATCGTCAAACAGCAGCAGCCGGAGGCCTGCGGTCTTGATGCCGCATTGATAATCCGCGCCAAAATGATAACCGTCGGCAATCACCCACGCGGCGCTGTGCCGGCGGGCCAGCGCGACCGTTTGGGCCACATCGGTTTCACCACCCATCGGGGCGTTCAACCGCACAAAACTGAAGTCTTCCCCGCGCAGCCGCTGTTCAAGATTCGGCGTGGCCTCGGCGAGCGCGAAAAGGACCTTGCCGCCAGCACGCCGCCAGCCCTGAGCCAGCGAGATGCAGCGCATGACATGGCCGGTGCCCATCTGCACATTGCCATCCGCACGGATCAACAAGTCATAACCCATGCAACCTCTTGAACAGATGTTCGGCGACTTCCCAATCCTCCAGGGTATCTATGTCCTGCACAGCCCACCGGGGCAGCAGCACGGGAACCGTGTCGTGGAGCGTGTCGGGATGTTGTTGAAAACGGCGTGCGTCCACCCAATAGAACTGGCCCGCTTCGTGGACGAGCTGCGGCAAATCCTGCGAACGCGTATTGGCGTGTTCCGGCCAGAACCACTTCAGACGGCCGCGCTCGTCCGTCCGCAACGCCCGGAACACCGGCGCGGCGAACGTCGTGACGGTTGAGGCAGTCGCCGCGCCGGAATTCCGCAACAGATCGAAGCCTTGACATAAATACTCGGGCCGTAACAGCGGGGCGGTCGCGTAAATGCAGCAAGCGAATTCAACGGGGCCGTAAAGCTTCTCGGCCTCCACAATGCCGTGGAGCAAGACCGCGTCCGTGCCGGCAAAATCATTCGCCAATTCTGCTGGCCGTCGAAATGGAGCTTCCGCACCCCATGCGCACGCCACGGCGGCGATTTCATCAGAGTCGGTCGAGACAATGATACGACTGAAAAGTCCGCACGCCTTCGCGGCGAGAATCGAATGGGCAATCATCGGCTTGCCAGCGAAATCCCGGATGTTCTTGTGCGGGATCCGTTTGCTGCCGCCGCGGGCGGGGATGATGGCGACGATGCTCATGGTGCAACGACCTCGCGCACGGCGCGGACGACGCGCCCGACATCGGCGTCTGTCATGGCCGGGAACAACGGCAGGCTCAGGCAACGGCGATAATAAGCCTCGGCAGCCGGGCACTTGCCGGGGCCGTAGCCGCGGTGTTGCCGGTAGTAGGGCTGAAGATACACGGGAATGTAGTGGACCTGCGTGCCGACGCCACGCTCGCGCAATCCGGCCATCACCTGCGCTCGCGTCT